>CAZMRQ010000022.1:9637-23581 GCA_964568795.1 uncultured Gammaproteobacteria bacterium
TGTATTATACCCCAAGTCCACATAAGGTCATCAAAAAAATAATTCTATTCACATTAAGACAACCCATCACAACATTTATTAGACAAAAATTGCATAACTTATTGGCAAAAAAATCAGTCACTCAAGAAATGAAAGCGCCACACTGAAGAACACTTCATGTCACGTCCCTTGCCTCATAGATGAAATGCCACGACTGTGACTTTTGAGAAATTCCCAACAACGCTCATGCCCATAAAACAGAATAATCTTCAAAACAAAATCTGTCACAGAAAATGCTGTTGAAAAAGTATAGTCCTTTGTCATGAGATAGACGATAGTCCAACTGGTGGAGCTGGCCACTAGCCGCCAGCTAATCGCTTTACAAAGAGAAATAATTTTACGATCCATACATAGCTCCTATTCACATACTGTCAATTCTAACAACTGACCCACACAATCTTCAATACTCATTTCACCTGTCTTGAGGTGAACATCTGGATTCTTTGGCTCTTGGTACGGAGAAGACAAACCCGTGAAATTCCTAATCTTCTCATTGTTATATTTATCATACAAACCTTTGGCATCTCTATGCTTGCACAGCTCAAGAGAAGCATCAACAAAAACTTCTAAAAACTGATCGCCTCCAATGATATTTTTGGCCATCTCTCGGTCTTCAGAAAAAGGAGAAATTGCAGCCACAATCACAAACAAACCTGCTTCATGCAAATACTTAGCCAAATAAGCAAGTCTGCGGATATTCTCAGCTCGATCAGCCTCAGTGAACCCAAGGTCACGACACAACCCTTGACGGACATTATCACCATCAAGGACATATGCATGCCCTCCCTGAGCAAATATCTGCTGATCCAAATGCTGTGCTAACGTACTCTTTCCTGCACCACTCAAGCCTGTCAGCCAAAACACCTTTGGGTTTTGTTGCTTTTGTGATGCTCTTTGTTCCCGTCCTACTTCTATTTTAGTAGGATGAATATTGTCTGCCCGTGATAAGCTATGTCTGATAGTCGCAACACCCACAGTATTTTTTGAATGCCTGTCAATCACAATGCAAGAGCCCATCTCAGAGTGCATATTAAATGGCAGAAAATCTACTTTCTCATTAAGAAATATATTGCAAATGGCAAACATATTACAGCCAATGTCTTGCGCGTCATCAGCTACAACATTGTTCATATAACTCACTTTTTTGATTTTGGTAACACACCCATGGATAATCCTATGGATAAATTTAAATGCATATGTTCGATTAGGCAGCAAGTTTTGTTGGTCTGACACCCAAAGAACTTTTACCTGCAATTGGTCAGATCTTGTCGGCACTTTGACCACTGACGTCAAGATATCACCTCGCACCACATCTGTCTCTTTCTCAAGTAAAAAGCTAACTGACTGGCCTTGATCAGCTTGATCTACTTGCTTTTGGTTGCAATAGATTTTCTTTATCTTATTTGCAATCCCTCCAGCGACCGAGACAGCCTCTCCCTGACGTATCTGCCCCCACAGCAAAGTGCCATAATATAGCCGTTGATTGCTTTTCTTTCTGACATACTGGATTGGCAAACAAAACCCTGATGGCAAAGTCTTATGGCTAATCTTAAAGTGATCAATGATCTCCACCAACGTGGCGCCAGTATACCATGGCATACGCGTGCTTTTAAAAACAACATTATCCCCACATAAGCTAGAAATCGGGAGGTATTCTGTCGTTAAATGACTAAACTGAGCCGTATACTCTTCAAGCTCTTTTTTGATCGATGCAAAAACAAGGCCATCATACTCTTTGGCATCAATTTTATTAATACACAAAACCATATCAGTCACCCCCAGCCCATGACAGATCGCTATGTGCCTTTTGGTTTGCTGACTCACACCTTTGGTAACATCCACCATCACCAAAGCGATATGAGCCTGAGAAGCAGCTGTCGCCATATTTCGAGTATACTGCTCATGACCAGGAGCATCGATCAAAACGTAGGATCGGCTGTGTGTACTTAAATACCGATAACAGACGTCAATCGTAATCCCCTGCTCACGCTCATCTAAAAGGCCATCGCATGCGAGAGAAAAGTCCAATGTGTTTGCCTGCTTGAATTCATCACCCGATTCTTTATGCATCTTAGCCAAGACATCATCTGGCACCTTGCCCAAATCATACAGCATGCGGCCTATTAATGTGCTTTTACCATCATCGACACTGCCACAAACAACTGCCTTCAAATGACCAACAGACTGGACTTGTTGCCCCGTTTTATCGAATACAGGCTGACAGATTTCATTCATCAGAAGTACCCTTCACGTTTTTTAAGCTCCATTGAACCTTTAGTGTCATGATCGATTAATCGACCACTGCGCTCTGAATCACGGGCCAAGTGAAGCTCTTTAACAATGTCTGTCAACGTTGTTGCATCAGAATCACATGCTGCTGTCAGTGGATAGCATCCAAGGGTCCTAAACCTGACTTTCCGTGTTTGAACTCTATCAGTTTCACTGAGTGGATACCTGCAATCATCCACCATCATCCACCCGGATTCTTGTTGAACCACCGGACGCATTTTTGCAAAATAAAGTGGCACCACTGGTATGTTTTCAGCCAAAATGTAAGTCCATACATCCAGCTCAGTCCAATTGGAAATTGGAAATACCCGCATCGTTTGATTGTCTGTTATCTGGGTATTGAAATTACGCCAAAATTCTGGCCTTTGCTCTCTTGGATTCCAGGAATACTGTTTGTTT
The DNA here is from genome assembly GCA_964568795.1 of uncultured Gammaproteobacteria bacterium. GTDB lineage: Bacteria > Pseudomonadota > Gammaproteobacteria > Comchoanobacterales > Comchoanobacteraceae > CAZMRQ01. The sequence goes on from CAZMRQ010000022.1 coordinate 12,365, forward strand.
CTTATCGAGAATATGCGCTCTTTTGCACGGCTCAGGTCCTCATCACGACGTGCACCACCCAACGCGCAGTCAAATTGATACTGGTCAAGTGCTTGTCTCAAAGCCTGCGTTTTCATTATATCTGTATACGCGCTGCTCCCGTGGGTAAAGGGCGTGACATTATTCTGAACTCCTTCTTGATTCGTATACACATGCAGCTTAAGGTTCAATTGCTTAACAACCTTATCTCTAAAAGAAATCATTTCCTTAAACTTCCAACCCGTGTCGATGTGCAACAGAGAAAAGGGAATATCTGCAGGATAAAAAGCTTTTTGAGCCAGGTGCAAAAGCACCGAAGAATCTTTGCCAATAGAATACATCAGTACTGGGTTATCATAACACGCAGCCACTTCCCGCAGAATATAAATGCTTTCTTCTTCAAGATCACGAAGTTTAACACTCTCCATCTTTCTCTCATCACTGACCTAGGGAAGTATGGCATCTTTGAAACAGCAAAACAATAACTATTAGTAGCCAGGATACGACAAGTCTCCAAATTCCAAACCACGACGCATAGCAATAAACGAATTATTAAGCAGATTTGGCTTATTAAATTGAGGACTTTTCACTGTCTTCATATCAACCACTCGCCCACCTGCTTCTTGCAAAATCAACACACCTGCTGCAATATCCCATTCCATAGAACCTTGAAATCTCGGATAAATAGAGTATTGCCCTGTGGCCAGTCGGCAAAACTTAAGTGCAGAGCCCATTCGGTGAATAGCTGTCAGGCTGTTTGCTTCTAGAAAAGCCTCATCTTGCTTGCTTAGATGCGAACGACTCACTACAACAGATCTATTTTTATCCAAACTCTCTGGCAGCTCCACACCCATACACTGAATGCCCCCACCCTTTTCTGCTATGTACAACTCATGAAGCACTGGGGCATAAATAAGTGCAAGCACTGGCTCATTAGCACGCATTAGTGCAATATTAATACAGAAATCATCGTATCCATTGATATACTCCTTTGTCCCATCCAATGGATCAATCAACCAATATTCTGAGCAATTTCTTCTATCAGCAAACGCATCTTCTTCCTCAGATAGCACTGGTATTTTTCTTAGCCTACTTAAAGATTGCACAAGGTGTCTATGCGATTCTTTATCTGCTTCTGTAGAAGGATTTTGGTCAAAAGACTTCTTTTTTGAAATACACTTAGCACGCCTATCAAGTAATATTTCACCCGCAATCGTGATAATTAAACTTATTTCACTTGCTTTCATAAAAAATATTCCTCCTGGCTATTTAACCATGGTGGCATACCTCTGACGGAATATGAATAGCAAATAGCTTAATCCTTTAATATCTCAGTGCAACAACATATAACCTGCCTTTTTATAAGTTATAAAAGAGAGCTTTCTGTAATAGATCTTAAATCTCATAACCTAACCTCAATAGGGACTGGCACAAAAAAAGTGAACTAAAATATTCTTTTTTCTCATTGACGGATCCTCTAGTATAATTTAACCTGTGAGAATGAATGTCCTGGTAATGTAGGGGGCTAAACCAGTCAAGGCAACTTATGAAAATTGTGCATACATCAATCAATCTTCTTTCAACATTGAAATTTATTGATCCTCTTGCACAAACCTTGATTAAAAAAAAACACTCAAGCCAAATTTGGACTCAGGTAACCTCAAATCAGCAAAACACATATAACAAGATCAGCACACCCATAAGAGATATTAATCCCAATTTAACCTCCAATATTTTTTTGGTTATTAAATCTTTTTTTAAAATATTGATTTACCTGCATCGAGAAAAACCAGATATCCTCGAAGCACACTCCTCTCGTGGCGCTTTCCTTCCTCTCTTAGGCGCTTTCCTGATGAAAGTGCCCTGCAGAATCTATTTTAATCATGGTCTCCCTTACTATGGATACAGAGGAATGCTCAGATGGCTTTTCTTCTCCCTAGAAAGGTTCAATTGCTTTTTTTCCCATCATGTTATCACTGTCAACTATGCTTTGATAGATGATTTGAAATCTTTAAGCAACCACTGTTCTGTAAGCATATTAGGTCCTGGCTCTGCTTGTGGCATTCCAGAAACATTTTTTATGCCGCATCCAATCAAGGACATCACTAACAAAAAAGAAAGTTTGAATATTTTAAAAGAAGATTTTGTTTTCCTGTATGTTGGCAGACCAGTCAAGCGAAAAGGTTTTCATAAAACTATTGATGCTTTCAACTTACTCAACAAAAAAAAAGACAACTTGAAATTAATTTTAGCAGGTATTTCTTCTGAAGAGTATCTTTCTTTGAAACAAGAAAAAAATGACAATATCATCCCACTAGGTTACTTTGAAGACATGGAGATACTCTATGAAATAGCAGACATAGTCGTCTTACCCAGTTTTCATGAAGGGCTGCCCTACTGTTTGCTCGAAGCTGGAGCAAAAAGATGCTCATGCATCGTGTCAAGGCTTCCTGGATTAAAGACCATCGTCATAAACAAAAGCACAGGCTTTTTAATTGACCCTCATTGCCCCAAAGAGCTTGTTGAGAAAATGTCTTTTGCATGTGCTAATCCCGATTTAGTTAAGCAGATGGGCGAGAAAAGTCAAAAAATAATTGAAAAATACAAACAGACATTAATAAAAGAACAATACCTGAGGTTTGTCAAAGAAAATTATATAGCATGATTGCTTTACTCATCTTAACCATTCCTATAAAAAACAAAATAGAACTCATTTAGTTAATTTTGATAGCTTCCAGTAAATAGTTTTTACTATTGGCCTCACACCCCGCCAAACATGCCAAAACAGATTAGCAATAAAACTGTCGTTTTTGTGAATTTGAACCCAACTACTAAGTCTAGAATACAATTTAAAAATCCTCAATCTACCATCATAGATGCTGTAGTCAACAATAAAGTCATCTACGCCTACTTTCTCACACGCTAGTCGGTGAAAAAAAGCAACTCTATCTATGCGCATTTTTTTATAAACACAATTTTTTGTGTCTTTAGAGACATCAGGAAAATGATGAAGCGAAACCTTATTCGTATAAGTAATCTTTATATCATGTTTCTTCAAGCGCCAAAAAAAATCCTCATGCTCTCTGATCTTAAGGTCGGGATCCCACGGAGATACTTGCAGGACCTCAGTACGCGCCAGAAAAAAGTTAAGAACGAAGTCATAACGACTATATTCATCATGACTCCCTGCCTTATACTGCAACCATAATTTATTTGCCTTTATATATAGATCACCCCGAAAAAAACTAGGATATTTGCCATGGTCAATCACCTCACCACCTACAAGGTCAAAATGATTGTCTTCCAGAATAGCTAATAACAATTCTATTGTTGTATCTTTGGTAAAAATAAAATCGTCATCGAGCAATAATGTGAATGGAGTCTTCACATAGCTAACTGCTCGGTTACGCCCATCAGATAATCCAATGTCATATGCCACATGATAATATTCAGTCAACCGATCCCACTTTTTATCTATCGCAACTTTTGAATCATCAATTATCACAACTGGCAAACTTGGATAAAACCTTCGAATGCTAGCGAGCAATTTGGTCACTTTATCGGGACGCTCAAATGTCTTGATAATGGCGGTGCATTTATTATCTACAGATTGTTTATTCATATATAACACCTTCTTGTGACTCTTTTTTCATTTGCATAGCTAGATAATCAATCAACCCACATAAGTCTGTTGCTTGACGTAAGTCAGGACGATAGTAAAATGCATACTTTATATAAGCAATATAAAACAAATCTTCTAACTTCCTCTGCCTTAGACGCCTTCGTAAATACCCGCGATCTTTTGTTAAACCCCAACCAGAATAAAAAGGTGCCCCGTAACAGTAAACTTCTTTGCCACACATAAGCCCCTCCATTCCCATTTGTGAAGACACAACATACAATTTGTCAACAGCCTTAAGTAAACTGATTGGATTCATGTCTTCATCTAAAATTTTCACATGCGATAGTTTAGTCTTGTAAGAACTGTAATAGCCTTTAAACTCTCCTGAAATTGCATCAGGATGTGTTTTAATAAGAATGAGGCTATCTGCGTTCTCATGAATAGCATCTCTTAGCATACGTCTAAAGCTGCTGTGATTCGCTTTGGCCCCTGTAATGGATTGATCTCCTTTACGCTGGTCAATGACTAGAACAACCGACCTATATTGTCCATCAGGATTAAAAGAAATAACAGCTGCAGGCCTTAAGTTGTATTTAGATATATGCTTGTCTCGCATTTCCCCCATGGCCCTACGAGCTTGCTCCACTTGCTTGCTACTTAATCTCTCATTGGAATTTAAATCATTATCAAAACAACAGCCTAATCCCGCATCATAGAATACACCATAAGAATCCACTATCACGCTTAAACCAGCTGATCCTTTAGCCTCTATATCCATTGAACGAACAAATCCATCTTCAGCAATAATTAAAGGCAATTGATGCATAGTCCCACGTAACAAAACAAGATAACGCGAAACAAAAAACTTTGTCCCCCAAAGCAACATGACCTCTGCATGAGATGGATCAGTTGTAAACCGACAGTCCATCATTTTCTCATGAAAAATAAATGCCCTATCATTCCTAGATATATGACTGTATACGGTGACTCCTGGTCGGAGACGTCCCAGTCCTCTTTTTTTGTTTTTTACAATCATTTTTCTCATATGCCACTGCAGCAAGGGGGCAAACAAAAAATAAAAAACCTTATAGAACACCTTAACTATTCGCCTAAATATACTACCACACCATGGCATAACTACTCGCAACACTAACCCTCCTCAACTAACAAACCTTTGCGTCTTAAAACCTCATAAAGAGAAACCCTGCTTGAACTAAGCAAAGGCTGATGGATTTCTGAGCAAATATCACTAAACAAGCGACCATCTTCACGATTAAAAAAATTCTTTGCCACGAAGGCATTGCTGTCTTCATATTGCTTAAGTATTGCACGCCGCTGCTCATAGCTAAGTGCTGGCTTAATGCTATTATCACGCTGTCTATCTATTTCAGCTATAGCCAAAGCGTACTTGAAATACTCATTGTAGTCATTATATTTACTGAGATTTACTCTTATGATTTCTTCAGCTTCCACACTCAAAGATTGATTATCATGAAGTCCTGTGTTAATAAAACCATCTTCAACTTTAAGATCAAAAATAGCAAGAAAATCAGCAATGATAGATGCGTCAACAAGCTGGTCATGTTCAAAAATCCTAACAATTAGATTCTCCTTACCAAAAATCTCTGCTAAATCAAGTAACATTGCAGCATAATTTAAGTCTGGCTTTCCCCATTCATCAAAAGTATCCGTTAGCTGAAAGCGTGTGACATATGTGTTATATGCCGACAACAACAGTCGATCTTGTCGCCTTAAGTAAACAACCAGTTTAACATGATAATTGAGCTGCCCAATAAACCACTTCATCCTTTCTAAGTTGATTTTATAAAACCATTTATTTTTCCCAATGTGGATATCCATTGTTTGGAAGAAGTTCTCATGGGTTAGGTAAAAATCATTGCCTGGATAGAGCTCTCTTTGTTTGTTGATCTTATTAATGGCGAATTGTAGAAAACGATCCGCCTGTTTTCGTGAATAGATGCGAAAACGACGCATTTCTTCCATGTTATCTGTCAAGCAGGCTTTTATCTTCTGATGCGTTCCTAAGCCGAAAGCAGAACGAACATCATGTAATTTCATTAATTCATGATTTTGGTCTATAAATCGCTGAATAGACGAGCTTCCTGTCTTAATGAGCCCAGCATGTAAAAATAATACCGGCTTTGATTTTAAATTCTTATCTACAACATTACATGGCTGCAACAACAGATGACCATCCATCTTCTTAGACACACCGTAGCCTATATTTTTTAAGTATATTAAAACCCTTTGACATATTTTCAACGGCACTCTTATCATTAGTAGGCATTCATTTTGTATAAGAAGCTGCTTCATGCCCATAAGAGCATCAAGGGCACCTTCATCAAAACAAATTCTAATAGCAATTCTCTCATTGCTTAATTTTATTATTTCATCACAAACAACTTCATTTCTCACAGACTGATCAGACGGATTTCTCCTTATAGGGCCAACAGCCTTCTTTGACAACAATCTAAAATTAGGCAACTGACTGACTGACCGTGTATCCTGTAGTCGTGCAATATTTTTTCTAAGAATACAAAAGCTCTTTTCCCTTGGCTCAAAAGAGTAGATATACTTCAGTGACGGACAGTTATTAGCAAGAACAGAGCTGAAGACGCCAATTCCCGCTCCTACATCAAAAAAATACTTTATTTTTATTCTAATAATTCCCCGCCGAAGCACGGCCAAGCTATCTGTCTGATAAGACTGATGCGTCAACAAAGATATAGGAGAAATCTCATGTTTGTCCTGAGCAATAACCGTCCTATGATATGTTGTCCAAATCAAATCGCTTCCCGATGCATCAAAACATTTAAGCAATTCTTTCTTACACTCCAAATTAGGCGATCGATCAATCAGCTCTGAGAGTTTTTCAACATCATCATTGTAACTTTTTGCCAACGCAAAAGCCGTCGTAGCGTACTCTGATTTCAACGGATGGTCAAATTCTGCTTGTTGAATCAGTTGACCACGTTTATAAAAACGAAGAGCAAGTGCGTTTTTCTTGAAAAAAGTCTGCTTTCTATAATAAGGTTCATGAAGCGCCCCACCACGGCAAAAATCTGGGAATCCAGCAATAATTTTTGGCGCTTTTTCTCCTTTCCCCTCTGTTTTTGAGGCACTAAAGATACTGAAAAGAACTTGACTGTGAAAATAAAACTTGACCCCCCAACAACTCATCCTTGTACATGCAATATAATCAGGACCATTGATCATCTCATTCGGGTACAGTGATGTGGCACTCAAATTATCATGAATAATGCTAATTACCTTTCTTGATAGAATTCCCCCAGCATGTAAGGCGACAGGGTCAGTAGCCGCAAAGCTGAGTAAGTTTTCTAAAGTTTTTTTTCCATCTAGCCAGTCTGGTCTTTTTCCATGTGAACACCACAGGTCCAAAAACCTTCTCAATACTGAAAATATTTCAGGAACAACACTATATCCCCCCAATAAAACAGCTGGGTTATCGGGTGTCAGACCTAAATCATAATATAAGTACTCCAAACGTTTTGTTAGGAAATCAGGGGATAACACATCGCCACAATCCAACCAAACTAGCCAATCAGTGTTTAATGTCTTGAAAGCATAACCAAGAGAGAAATTTCGTTGAACTGAAGTACCTTGCCTTGTTTTTTTTATAACTTTTATACGGTCATCAGTCACTGCTAACACTGCAGCACGTTCAACAGTCAAGTCATTGGATCCATCATCCACAACAATGCATAACCAATTTTGAAAACTTTGCGCCAATACCGACTTCAAAGTTCTCTCAATACAATCTGCACCATTATACACCGGTATCACGATTGTCACATTAATATTTGCATTCACCACCTAACTACACCCCTCTGACCAAAACACATATAAATTCATATATACAAACAGAACGCCCCCAAAGATCTATGATTGACTTGTTAGGAAATATTGCCACAGCAGAACATACAATACTCTAGCTCTCAACTACTTCTACATTCATCCACTCAAGTAATGGCGCATTAACACCGACACGTGATTTTGAATACATCGAGTTTAAACAAGAAGCACGTAAAACTTCAAGTGTCAAACAAGGTATCCCAGCTGTTTTTGTTGGATGCACTATCAGAGCTCCATTGTGGTACATCACAACTGGGTACACATGGTACATTCCTGCATTTAAGAAATAATCAGGAAGTTTTGTCATGACTGTAAATGGCTTGCCAGATTTGTAAGCACTGAATATTGGATCATGATCTTGCCCAAAATCATTGCATGTTGACATATACATCAATGTACCACTATCCCCATAGAGGATGTAACCAATACTCGCGCCAGGAGAAAGCACCCTTCCTGTTACTTTTAGAAAAGGCATGCTATTATTTGGATAAGGAGGTGCCAACATCTGACCTGCTTCATCAGCTAAACACATGCTCGTAATCTCAACCGCCTCATTTTTCAAAGGAGACCTTTTTATTGAATCTCCATGCATCCAATAATAACTTGAACTGTCCGTACTAACATAATTATAGTAGTCTCTAATAACCTCATCAACTGACCCCTGTTGGCAGATGGCCCCCTCATCTAACCACACAGCACGATCGCATAGCTCCTGTACAGCAGAGAGATTGTGACTCACAAACAGCACTGTTTTTTGTCCTGAACAAGACATGTCTCTTATCCGAGTCAAACATTTTTTTTGAAAATCTGCATCACCCACAGCCAAGACTTCATCTAATATCATGATGTCATTTTGTAAAAATGACGCAATTGCAAAACCTAGCCGGGTTTTCATCCCAGAAGAATATCTTTTGATAGGCACATCAAGGAACTGTTCTATTTCAGCCAAATCAACAATATCATCAAACTTTTTTTTGATTTCAGCATGACTCATATTCATCATTGATCCATTGAGATATATATTCTCTCGGCCAGTTAATTCTGGATGAAAGCCAGTTCCCACTTCTAAGAGGCTAGACAACTGCCCATGTACAGTTGCCCGACCTGTGCTTGGATGGGTAACTCGGCTCAATATCTTAAGCAATGTTGACTTTCCTGCACCATTTTTACCAATAAATGCTACTTTCTCTCCTTGAAAAATATCGAGATCAATGTCCCTAAGTGCCCAGAAATCAGTCTCCTTTCTGCTATTGAAATTCCATGATTTTGGTTGGACTAAACGCTTTGCTTTTTTGACAATAACGTCTCTCAAACAATTGTAGTCCTGCTTCGAATCGCTGCTTTGGATGGAGTATTTTTTACCCAGCCCTCGTATTTGAATTGAAATATCAGTCATAGCCCTATACTCTGTCTGCGATAAGCCTCTCTACTGACCTAAATGTATTGATGCCTAACCAGAATGCGAATAGAACAACCCCCACTGAAACACAAAATCCTGGCCAATAGATGACCTCTTCGCCTAATAGTGCCCAACGAAATCCGTCAATCACTCCCACTATTGGGTTTAATGAATATACCAAACGCCATTTCTCAGGCACCACACTGCTTGAAAAGCCAACAGGCGTAACATAAAGACCAAATTGCAATAAAAAAGGCAATACATGACGAAAATCACGGTATAACACATTTAATGACGCAAAAAGTATCGAAATCCCTGAAGAAACTACAACTGCCATAAAAAGAAATGCCGGGAGAAACACAATCCGCCAACTTGGAAAAATCTGATAATAAAACATGAGAAGAAAACATAAGAACAGCGCAATAAGAAAATCAACCAATGTCACCATAACCCCTGCCATTGGCAAGATAAGTCTTGGAAAGTATACTTTAGAAACCAAATGCGCATTGTTGATAATGCTGTCTGAACCAACTTGAACAGCATTACTAAATAGTTGCCATGGCAAAAGTCCGGCAAGAACTAAAAGAGGGTATGGCACATCCGGAGATACAGGCATCTTCGCTAGCTTTGAGAAAACAATTGTTAACACCACCATAGTTAGCAAGGGCCGCAAAACACTCCATAACACCCCTATCACTGTTTCTTTGTAACGAATCAAAGTATCTCGCCACACCATATAATAAAAAAGCTCTTTATATTGTATGAGCTCATGCCAATAGTTCTTCTCTGACTTAGAATCAATCACCGTACAACTACTTCTAGATATATTCATTTCCCCCCATCCCAGCTCTTTTAACTTTCTCGAAAATTATCAGCTATTAATCATGACAATCACCTAGATTCTAAACACCACTACACCAATTGGTCAAGTAATAAGTCCGTCTTACTTTCCCATCTTGTTAACACATGCGTCTCTTTTAAATTAATTGCATATAAATCAATTTACAGAGTGAATATCGACTGATAAATGAAAGTCACCACAGCAGTTGTTTCCACTCTTGCCAGCTATCTGTTTTGATAAAAAACTGGCTATCGCTCAGATTTACGACTAACATAGCAATATGAATAAACTATCCTGCTTCAAAACATATGACATTAGAGGTAAATTGGGCAAAGAGCTCAATGAAGAAATAGCCTACCGCATCGGCCGGTCTTTTGCTCAGCACCTTAATGCGAAGCGTGTCATTATTGGCTGTGACACAAGACTGAGTAGCCCATTACTCAAGCACGCTGTTACAAAGGGCTTGATGGATGCTGGCGCTGATGCTTTAGACATCGGCACCACTGGTTCTGAAGAAGTTTATTATGCAACATTTTCTCAAGATGTTGATGGCGGCATTGAGATTACTGCCAGCCACAACCCCATCAATTACAACGGCATGAAATTTGTTGGAAGAGGAGCTACCACTATCAGCGATGACAGTAGCCTCTCTATACAAACTCTTGCCGAAAACAATGTATTTTCCACCCCTCAAGAAAAGGGGAGATATGTAGCTTTAGATATACTAAATAGCTATGTCGATCATCTTCTTACCTACATTGATGTATCTTCATTAAAGCCGATGAAAATAGTTGTTAACGCTGGCAACGGTGCAGCAGGTCATGTTATAGACAAAATAGAGAAGATATTTGCCAATGACAAAATACCGATAGAATTTGTAAAAATACTGCATGAACCAGACGGTCATTTTCCAAACGGCATCCCCAATCCTCTCTTGGTTGAAAACAGAGCCCTCACTTCTCAATCTGTCAAAGAAAATAACGCCGACCTTGGTATCGCATGGGATGGTGATTTTGATCGCTGTTTCCTATTTGATGAATCTGGGAAGTTCATCGAAGGATATTACATCGTTGGCCTGCTTGCCGAAGCGTTTTTGCTTAAGAATCCTGCAGAAAAAATTATCCACGACCCTCGCTTAATTTGGAACACACAGAATATCGTTGCTCAAACTAGCGGAGAAACGCTAGAATGCAAGGCAGGCCATACGTTCTTTAAAGAATTTATGCGTCATGAAAATGCTATTTATGGCGGAGAAATGAGTTCTCATCACTATTTCAGAGACTTTGCTTACTGTGATAGTGGCATGATCCCTTGGCTATTGGTTGCTGAGCTAATGAGCCATCAAAATAAACCGCTCTCTCGTCTTGTTAATGAACGTGTCACTTTATATCCTTGTAGCGGTGAACTCAATTATAAAGTAGACAACCCCCAACTATCTATCGA
>CAZMRQ010000023.1:0-22403 GCA_964568795.1 uncultured Gammaproteobacteria bacterium
TCGGGGTATAGCGCAGCCTGGTAGCGCGCCTGCTTTGGGAGCAGGATGTCGGGGGTTCGAATCCCTCTACCCCGAATAGAGTCAGATGCGCCTGTAGCTCAACTGGATAGAGCATCGGCCTTCTAAGCCGAGGGTTGCAGGTTCGAGTCCTGCCAGGCGCGGTTTGACTTATTTAAGATTCATGGTGAACGTAGCTCAGTTGGTAGAGCCCCGGATTGTGATTCCGGTGGTCGTGGGTTCGATCCCCATCGTTCACCCACCTTCTTCACGTGCGTGCGTGATGCGAAGTTGTGTTTTTTTTGTGAGAAATATATCTTTTCCGAGGAGATGGACTTGGCCTGAGAGCTCGATGAGGTCTGTTGGAAGTATGTGCCAATAAACCGTATGCATAAACCCTCTGAGGCTCATGATGTCTTGAGGATGTATGCGGTGCTGGTCACTTGTTAGTTGGCCAAGGCTTCCCGGGGATATTTTTAACGATAAGCGGTGTTTGCGGTTGACAGCCAATACAGTAAATTGCATCTTGAGATTAATGTGCATGATTGGGCTCCTGTTTATGAGTACATTATGAGTACATTTTAGCTGTATGTCAAGAATGCAAGGTCCCTGATAAAAAAATTGGCTGAAGTAACGAGTTGCCCGTATCTACTCTATTGACTATGCCATCTTCCCTTGCTAGTCTTTCTGTAAGTGAGCGCGAGTGGCGGAACTGGTAGACGCGCAGGATTTAGGTTCCTGTGGGGCAACCTGTGAGAGTTCGAGTCTCTCCTCGCGCATTATTCTAATAAAATATAGAGCTTCAGCATGACTAACCAATATGATATAGAGCGTAACGGCTTAAAGTGCACTCTCAGTGTGATAATCCCACGGGAAAATGTAGTAAAAGTGTATAAAAGTGAATTGAATAAATTGTGTCAGAAAGCACGAGTAAATGGCTTTCGCAAGGGCCGGTTGTCTCCCCGTGCTGCCGAACAACGGTTTGGACAGGGGTTGTCGGAACAGATCTGTCAGCAATTTCACCAAGATGGATTTGATGAAGGCATTAAACAGCATGAGCTTCATGTTGCAGGTGGTGTTGATCTCAAGGAAGGCGGCTTTAACAAAGATAAATCCTATGAGTTTGCTGTTCATTTCGAATGTTTGCCAACAGTTGACCAAGAAGCACTGAAGAAAATAAAACTTAAGCGTACAGTGTGTCCAGTTAATGATGAGCTTACTGATACTGAAATAGCACGAATGCTGAAAGATCACCCAACTTACCAGCCCGTGAAGCGTAAATCAAAAAACCAGGATCAGGTTGTGATGGACTTTAAAGGCTATGTTGATGGTGAGATCTTCGATAATGGTGTTGCTGATGATTTTGAGTATGTGATTGGAAGTGGTCGTCTTTTGCCTGAGTTTGATAAAGGTCTTGTCGGTGTAGTCAAAGATGAAGTACTCAATATCGACGTTGTCTTTCCGGATGATTACCATGCTAAAGAAATGGCTGGGAAGGCTGCACAGTTTACAGTCACAGTGAAGGATGTGCGTTCTCCTAAGAAGGCCATGGTCAATCAGGATTTTTTCAAGAAAGTAAACAGCCAAGCTCAGGATGAAGAAACCTTTAAACAGGAAATCAAGGACCGACTGACTGCCGAGGTGGCTGAGCTAACACGTGCCGATTTGGTGGAACAACTCAAAGTGGCGATGGGCAAAGCATTTAAGTTTGATTTGCCTGAATGCATGGCAAGTGCTGAAGAAAGCCGTCTTGCAGACAAGGATCTTTCCGCATCTGAAATAAAGAAAAAAATAGAGCAGAATGTGACTTCCTCTATCATATATCAGGCTGTCATGCAGAGCAATGACCTTAAGGTGAGTGAGAAAGACATGCAAGAGTTTGTCGGTAAAATGTCGTTGCCATATATGGAGAAAAGTCAATTCATTCAATGGTATTTGAGCGATGAGAAGCGTGCTCAGCAGGCAGCAGGTCTTGCGCTCGAGGAAAAAATCGTTGATCATATACTCGAAGCTGTTAAATATGCTGACAAAGAAGTCACATATTCACAATTGAAAAAACTTAACAAGGAGTCGTAATATGTCTTTAGTTCCTATGGTAGTCGAGTCGACGTCAAAAGGTGAACGTGCTTATGATATTTTTTCCCGTTTGCTCAAAGAAAGAATCATTTTTTTGGTAGGGCAGATAGAACCACAAATGGCAAACCTTATTGTGGCGCAGATGCTTTTTTTGGAGTCAGAGAATCCTGAAAAAGATATCTATCTTTATATTAACTCACCAGGTGGCGTCGTCAGTGCTGGATTGGCTGTCTATGATACCATGCAGTTTATTAAACCCAACGTGGCAACCTTGTGCACAGGTATGGCTGCCTCTGCAGCAGCATTGTTGCTGGCTGCGGGGCATGAAGGCAAACGTTTTTGTTTGCCACACGCAACAGTCATGATTCATCAAGTTTTGGGAGGTTTCCAAGGCCAGGCATCTGATATTGAAATCCATGCAAAAGAGACATTGCGTGTTGGCCGTGTAGTGAATGAAATACTTGCGCGTCATACCGATAAAAAAGTGGATGAGATTAAAAAAGCAACAGATCGTGACAATTTTATGACTGCTCGGGAAGCAGTGGATTATGGTATTATTGATAGGGTTTTAGAAAACAGGGATGCACTTCTAGAAGAAACATCGACTTAGGAGTATTTATGACTGGTTATAGTGATTTTAGACGCTGTTCATTTTGTCATCGGCATGAGTCTGAAGTGGATCGTCTTATTGCAGGGCGTGATGCGCATATTTGTAATGAATGTGTTGATCAGTGTCATGAATTGTTTGGGGAAAATACCGAAGAGAGTGTGCCTGCAGAGGGTGGTGAGCGCAAAATTCAGCTGCTTAAACCTGCGGACATGAAAAAGCACCTTGATGAGTATGTTGTGGGTCAGGAAAAAGCTAAAAAGACGCTTGCTGTTGCTGTTTACAATCACTACAAACGGCTGAACTTTGATGCGAATGAAGACCGTATTGGTAAGAGCAATATCTTGCTGATTGGCCCGACAGGATCGGGGAAAACATTGTTAGCTCAGTCTATGGCTGAGATGCTTAATGTTCCTTTTGCCATTGCAGATGCGACAACATTAACAGAAGCAGGTTACGTGGGTGAAGATGTTGAGAATATTATCGTTAAACTTTTGCAATCAGCTGATTTTGAAGTAAGTCGTGCCCAGAAAGGGATTATCTATCTTGATGAGATCGATAAGATTAGTCGGCGTTCTGAGAACCCTTCCATTACTCGTGATGTGTCCGGTGAAGGTGTTCAGCAAGCTTTACTCAAGTTAATAGAAGGGACGACAGTTTCAGTGCCACCTCAAGGTGGACGTAAGCATCCTAATCAAGAAACAATACAAGTCGATACATCGAATATTTTGTTCATCTGCGGCGGCGCCTTCTCAGGGGTGGAAGATATTATCATGAATCGTCTCACGGATACATCTATTGGGTTTGGGGCTAAAGTAAGCAGCAAGAAAGACAGCAGAAAAAAAGTGATGCACATGGTTGACTCATCTGATCTTCTGCGGTTTGGTTTGATCCCAGAGTTTATTGGCCGATTACCTATCATCACAGTCCTCAACCGCTTATCTGAAAATGACTTAGTGGATATACTTGAGAAACCAAAAAATGCTTTAATGAAGCAATACAAAGTGCTGTTTGGAATGGATGATGTTGCTTTCAGTGTGTCTGATGAGGCATTGCATGCCATTGCTAAAAAAGCGATGAAAAGAGATACAGGGGCACGTGGATTGCGTTCTATTACAGAAGAATTGTTGATTGATTTAATGTATGATTTGCCTTCTCGCGATGATGTTGAAGCGCTAGTCATCAACAAAGACTTTGTTGAAGGGAAAGTTGAAGCATTATTAAAACTTCATCATAAGAAGGATGCATCTTGATGAGCCATAATGCTTATTTTTTACCGCTGCGGGATGCCGTTGTGTTTCCGTCTATGGTGATCCCTTTATTTATTGGTCGGGATCAATCTGTTGCGTCGTTACTTGAAGCCATTGAGCATGACGAAGATATATGTTTAGTCACTCAGAAGGATGAGAATAAAACGCTGCCTAAATCAAGAGACCTCTATCGTGTAGGCGTGTTGGCAAGAATTTTACAAGTGTTTCGTATGCCAGATCGAACAATGAAGATTTTGGTTGAAGGACACACGCGCGTGAAGTGTCAATCATTCAATATGGCAGGACGTATTTATACATGTGAGTATGATTTTCTCGATGTGCCTAAGGTTGAATATGAGAAAGGCCGTTCTTTGATTAAAATACTTAATAAGCATTTTCAGCAGTTTGGGAAAATGACAGATCATATTACCCAGGATGTTTGGTCGAGCTTGAAAGCAGTGACAGACCCATCTGTCTACGTGGATTTGGTGTCTGTCCATTTGCCTATTTCGACATTGGAAAAGCAACAAATACTCGAGCAGGGAGATGTTGAAAAAAGGCTGGAACATGTTCTCTACCTATTAAAGCAAGAATTAGACTGGCTCAAAGTGGATAAACGGCTGCAGGATAAAGTGCGCGATCAGATTGCTGAAGATCAACGCAGTTATTTTCGCCGAGAGAAGCTCAAAGCCATTCAAGATGAGCTTGAAGATGAGTCTTTTGGTGAAGAAGGTAAAAATGAAATTCAGCTGATGGAAGACAAAATTAATGAACTAAAAGCTGACAAGGATCTCAAGGATAAGCTTAGCATGGAGTTGAATCGTTACCGAAAGATGCAGCCCATGTCTTCAGAAGCTGCATTGATAAAAAATTATCTGGATACTGTTCTTGAGCTGCCGTGGGGCAAAAGAAAAAAATGCTACAGCAATATTAGCAAAGCTGAAAAGACTTTGAATAGTCATCATGATGGATTGAATAAGGTAAAAGAAAGGATACTGGAAGCTTTAGCTGTGCAGGCAAGAGTTAAGAAATTCAAAGGGCCCATTCTTTGTTTGGTAGGTCCTCCAGGCGTAGGGAAAACATCCCTTGGTCAATCAGTTGCTGAAGCATGTGGCCGGCCATTTGTGCGTATTTCACTAGGAGGTTTACGTGATGAGGCTGAAGTTCGTGGTCATAGACGCACCTATATCGGCGCAATGCCTGGACGTATTATTAAAGCTATGAAAAAAGCAGGTTATGCCAATCCACTGATACTCCTTGATGAGATAGATAAAGTAGGTTCTGATTTTCGTGGGGATCCGTCTGCAGCTTTGCTTGAAGTATTAGATCCAGAACAAAATAAATCATTCTCTGATCACTATTTGGAATTCGATTACGACTTATCTGATGTGTTGTTTATGACTACCGCAAATACGTTGAATGTTTCTCCAGCTCTGCTTGATCGCATGGAGATACTTCAGTTGTCTGGTTATACCCAAAAGGAAAAAGTTGCTATTGCAAATAATCACCTCATCCCTAAGGTCATGGCTGAAAATGGAGTCAAATCTAAAGAAATGACAATAGAGGAGCCTGTTGTCAATACTATTATTCAATATTATACCCGTGAGGCAGGGGTCAGGCAGCTGGAAAGAGCGTTGGCTAAAGTTTGCCGATACAGTGTCAGACACAATCTTTGCAATGCTGAGAATGTTTATCATGTGAAAAAGAAAGACTTAGCCCGCATTATGGGCAAGCAGCAATATGTCGATGAAATTGTTCTTAAAGAAGCCCAAGTGGGGGAAGTACATGGTTTGGCATGGACCTCAGTGGGGGGGGAAGTCTTAACTATTGAAGCAGTGGCTATACCTGGGACAGGGTTGATGAAGCATACAGGTAAGCTCGGTGATGTTATGAAAGAATCAATGGAGACAGCTTTTACCATTGTAAAGGCTCATAACAGTCAACTGGCCAGTGATGGTTATTTTAAAGAGAATGATTTCCATATCCATGTTCCTGATGGCGCAACCCCTAAGGATGGGCCAAGTGCTGGGATTGCTATTACGACAGCGCTCATGTCATTGGTGACAGATAAGCCAGTGCCTCACAATAGTGCAATGACGGGAGAAGTCACTTTACGTGGTCAAATTCTTGCAGTGGGGGGGATCAAAGAAAAGCTATTAGCTGCTCATCGCATGGGCATTAAAAAGATTTTCCTGCCATCAGCAAATAAGAAAGATATGGAGGATATCCCTAAAGAGGTTAAGCGTGAATTGAAAACTGTTTGGCTCAATAATGTGTGTGAACTATTCAATGAATTTTGGCATTAGTCTCGTATTATTTTTTTCCTCACTTTCGTATGGATGGTCAGGTGTGTACCATAATGCGATTGTGATGGATGCTATGCAGCAATTACACCCTGCTGCAAAAAAAAAAGTTGAAGGCATACTTGGCCCCAGGGCTTATGAATACGGCAGTTGGGCAGATAAAATACGCCAACATGATCAGAGATACTCGAAATGGCATGTGATGCCTGCTGAGCAGATTGATGCGGCCTGCCTTGAGCAATCGAACTTAAAATGTGGCATTATAACTGCTAGTCAGGTATTGGCGCACCATAGGCAAGGCATCCCTGAGGATGTGGCGTTAAAACTTTTAATCCATCTTGTTGCTGATGCCCATCAGCCATTGCATATTACTTTTCCTCATTTTTATAATGGCAGGTGTTTTGTGAAGAATGACCGTGTCGTTAATTTTCACTTGTACATGGATCGTTATGCAGTAAAAATACCCCATGGATCTATTCAGGATTATGCCGATATGATATCATTAGTGCGTGAGAAACATTCTTATAACCCCAACTTGAATGTCAGGCAATGGCTACGCGAATCATCCGAGCTCCAATATCGAATAATGCCGGGACTGATTGAGGGGGACGTTCCATCATACTGTAAAATAGGCAAAGAGACTGTACAGCCATATGTTATGACATTAGGTATGCAACAGCAATTGAGAGACATTTCATTGCAGCAAATGGCTAAATCTAGCCAGCGTTTGGCACTTTTATTAAATAGGATCTATGACTCAGGGCACAGAGTTAATTGGCAGGAGATGGATAGTGAAAGCAAAAAGTAGTTGGTCATTTCTTTGGCAATATCTACAACCATACCAAGCAAGATTGATTTTCATGGCTGCGATGTTAGTGACTGCAGCAGCAGCAACACTGGCGTTACCCTACGTTTTTCGATCTTTAATTGATTTGGGGGTTATGAAGGCTTCTGTGGATCAGCTGCATGTGTGGTTTATGACGCTTCTGCTCGTTATTATCTTATTGGCTGCTGCTTCGGCCTCCCGTTTTTATGCCGTATCGTGGTTGGCTGAAAAGGTGGTTATTGATGTTCGTCATGCACTTTTTGAGCAGATGATTAAACTTGACAGATGCACTATGAGTCAAATCAGTCATGCAGAATGGGTGTCAACAATGCATACGGATACAACATTGATTGAAAGACTGATAGTGAGCAGTGTATCACAAGCTGTTCGCAATGTTATTATGGCAGTAGGCGCTTGGGTGATGCTTTGGGCTACATCATGGGCATTAGCGAGTGCTGTGATGGTTTTATTGGCTGTATTGATTGCCCCATTAATGCTGTTCATTCGTCAATATCGTTTGATATCTAGACAGAACCAGGACGCTATTGCACAGGATCAGGGTTTTGTTCAGCGAATTTTATCAGGTTTGCATCATTTTCAAATTTATCATCAAACGGCACGTTTAACACAGTTATTCAAAAGTCAGTTGGATAAAACATGTGCCATGAGTTTAGTGCGTGTGCGAATGAGAGCTTGGCTCACTTTTTTCTTGATGACTTCGATCCTCATAGGTCTTGTAGGCATTGTGTATTTGTGCTTTTATTTTACGATGGTTAAAATCATCAGCATGTCGACAGGGGAGTTGGGACAGTTCTTTCTATATGCTGTTGTTTTTGGCGGCAGCTTATCGTCTCTTTCTGAAATGGGCTCTGAGCTTGCACGCGCATCTGGAGCTGCAGATAGAATCAGAGAGTTGATGGACTTGTCGGTTCAAAATAATTCTGGTTCCATCAAATATGAGGGTCAGTCACTGTCTGAAATTGTTTTTAAGGATGTTTCATTTAGTTACCAAGAAGGGAAGCCAATCTTGCATGATCTGAATCTGACAATTCAGCCAGGCTTGACAAGTGTTGTTGGGGTGTCAGGGTGTGGGAAGTCCACTTTTGTTAGTTTGCTATTGCGTCAAAACCGCCCCCAGACAGGTCATGTGCGTGTTAATGGCACTGATGTGTTTTCATATGCGGTGAATGATTATTACAAAACTTGCTCTTGGTGTGCTGAAACGGATGTGATTTTGCCTGTGAGCATTCGTGATAATATTAGGATTGGTGATTGGGATGCACCACCAGAAGAGATTGAGCGCATTGCTGATATTATTCAAGTCAGTCAGTTTGCACAAGAGATGCCGAGGGGATTGGATAGTCCATTGCAAGAGTTTGGCAAGAATATTTCACAAGGCATGCGTCAGCGTATTCTCCTTGCTCGCGCACTTCTTAAAAAAGCACCATTGACGGTATTGGATGAAGCAACCAATGCATTGGATGGCCCAACAGAGAAGCGTATTCTTGAGTATCTACAAGAAACGTCTCATGATAAATGTGTGGTATTTATTGGTCATAGATTAACTCATCTTGACTTTGCTAAGCAGATCATAGTCTTAGCCAATGGAAGCTGTGAAATACATGGTTCACGAGAACATGTTTTAGCTCACTCGGATCTGTTGAAGCTTATAAGTCAATAGGGGTACAAGTGACCGGTGTTATTGAGGACATATTGACTGTAATTTGGATTTCAAGAACGACTTATTTAAAGAAGATCTATCAAGATCAACCTTTTTTATTCCAACAGACTGCTTGCTGCTTTCTCTAGATAAATGATGCAGAGACCTTGTCATGTTTAGAGCCAGTCTTGTGTCCTCAGCTGTTCTTATGGCAATGAATGTTCATATAGGGGGGATGGCTGACGTGATAAGCTATTTTCGATCTTTTACTTGACATAATAGTTTAAATCTATAAAAATTAACCTAATGTCTAACTAAGGATAATATATGTCTATCATAAAATCAAAAGTATTTAGAGCCGTTGTGTTGATGGTGTTTATGTACTTACTGGCAGCAGGTGCGGGTCTTCTTAATCAGGTGACAGGTGCTGTTCCCGATTCTTGGCGTGTTTTTCACATGAACTCCCAGCATGATTATATGCTTTTGTGGATGGGGTATGGGTTTGTTTTTAGTTTAGCAGCTTGGCTAATTCTTACATCTAAAGATTCTGATATTAACGGATTAATCAAGATTTGGATTATCAATATAACATTGTTCACGCTTTGGGCAGTCATATTGTACGTGTGGCAAAACCCAACTCTTTCTCTAAGCCCATTGTTTCCAGCCGGGTACTGCACCTTTGCACTTTTACATAGAGCAGTAGCATTGAAAGGTTGGCAACATCCTTTGGTTGCTACGTGTGGCGCATTGCTTCTTGTGCAAGTCACATGCTGGGTTACAAGTAATCTTATTGCCAATCATATGAACATGATGGGATAAGCACCAAGATCGTTCTTTAGTATTTTCCTATGTGTTGTAGAACCAACACGCAGTAGTGTTTTGGGGTCACAGTAGCCAAGGCCAATCTTATGTCGATAATGCTATGTCTTCTCGCGCCTACACTGAATTCTAGAGCGCATCAGTCGCCTTGTATCTGGATAAGTTTGGTTGTTCTTTAAAATAACTATCAAGCACTCAGTGTTTTTGTTTGAGAATTTATTTTCAATTAGGTATATGGTATATATCGATAAGACACATGCATTGGTTTAAGTTATATAAAGACATATGAGGAAATTGCGTCCCTGATTGACTTGCAGTACTAAAATAAAAGACAAGAGGGTGTCATCTAGGATTCCTTATATGCAAAATCGTATGATAAGTATTATATAATTACATCATACTGAATCAAATGTATAATTTAGTTTCATGCCTTAAGTATATCGAGGAAACATCACTGCTTATTACAGATTGAAAGGATTGGGTGCTAGTGTGAGCGGTATCTTTGATGACGACCAAGAACTGACTGATACGCTTGGTTTTTTACGTTCACAAGTCTCAAGCCTTCAGCCTTTTCTTCAATTACCTGGCCCCACCCAGCATTGTTGTTCGCAACATTCAAATGGGTCATGCCCGTTGTCTGATTGATTTGTCTGAGAATGATTAATCTTTACTTTTGGTGCGTATTCAAGCTGGTGGTCTGCCAGATAAACAGCGCAAAAAGTTGTCCGCCTGTATAGGCAACTTCCTGCCAAGATTAAAACTATGCATTTGAATAGCGCTTTCACCACGCCTTGTTATCAGTTCAATATACAAAAGTCTGATAAGAAAAGCATACTGGATATCAGTGTGTGTGATGAGTCTTAATGGAATCCCTGCTCGGTTATATGGAGAGCGGGTGTGGGGAATAAAGGCTAGGATGTGTCAGGCATCCTGACTGGATTTTTAGGAAAACTGTATAGGTATAGATGTGGATGAGATAAATATGTGATAAAATAAGGCCTCATAATTTAACCAAAAGGAGTCCTTATGCAGATAAAGTATCTCCCGCAGAAAATCATGCCGAATCTTGAGAAAGATTGTCAAATGTTATGATGAGATTGCGGCAGCACAGACTCGCATACTCTGGTAGCTATGACAATGGGAGTGAATCATGGCGCAATCCCTGTTCTGCCCTAGAGGTGCTGGATGTTAGTCGTGCGACCATGTACAGATGGAAGTGCAAAAGAGAGTTGGGGGATAAAGGGTTGGTCCTGATAACGAGGCAAATAGTGAAAAAGAGGCAGCCTACAGGGTAATGGTTGTGTGGAACGATGCAACAGAACGTTGAGGTATGAGTTCGACAGATTGTATAAAGGCTCAGCAAGTGTTGCAGATATAGATGAAGCACTGCAAGAGTATAGGAACATATACAACACAGAAAGGGCACATAAAGGGTTAAATAGGGTGACACCAATGGTTTATTATGACAGTATTAAGAGTGAGGCCTTTTTGTCTCAAAATATCTGAACCCATACAGAAAATTTGCGCTTATATGGTTGGGTTCCAGAAGATATGGAGGCATTGCCATTGAAAGAGCCGTTGAAGCAAAAGATTCCTGATATATCCGAACGGTTGGTTGTGTCACTGACCGAGATGTAAGTTAATAGATGCGGCGAACATAAATTACTAGGAGAGAATTATGGTGAAATATAGACGCGCATGGCTCATTTGGTTGGTGGGTATCTGTTATTACTTTTATCAATATGTGGTGAGAGTCAGTCCATCTGTGATGGTATCCAGTTTTAGTCAGGACTTTCATCTGACTGCAATGTCGTATGGCATCATGTCTTCCTATTATTTCTATAGCTATGCCTTAATGCAGGCCCCTGCAGGTGTGGTAGTAGATAAATTTGGGGCCAAGTATCCGATGGTCTGGGCATGCGGGTTATTGGCTTTGAGTTGTTTTTTGTTTGATCAGATAACGTATGGTTCTTTATGGGAAGCAGAGCTGTTGCGGTTGTTGATGGGGCTTGGTTCAGCATTTGCTTTTATAGGTGTGATGCGGCTTTGTGCTGCGTGGTTCCCCCCTGAAAAGTTCTCTTTTTTATGTGGATTGACTAATGCAGTGGGGATGTCTGCAGGTTTTATAGGTTCAGCACCATTGGCGTGGATTGAACTACATCATGGTTGGCCCTATATGTATTTGGTCTTGGCTTGTGTGGGCATTGTGATCACGACACTGATGGGCCTTGTAATTAAAGATAGACCTATGGCCAATAAAGAAAAGAAAGATTCGGTGCGACTCGCTGATTTCTTGACTGTACTGAAGTCCCCAAAAAATTGGTATTTGGGTATTCAGGGTGGCTGCTTTTGGTTCCCAATCTCAGGCTTAGGAGCATTGTGGGGAACGGATTATATAGAGACAATGTATGGGATTTCAGAAACTGTTGCTGCAGCTGTTTCAGGCTCGTTATTTTTAGGCGCGTTGGTAGGGACAGTGTTATTTGGTTGGCTGATGGCGCTTCCTTTATTCAAGAAAAACCTTAGTTTGATGGCATCAGTGTTGGGTCTTGTGGTATCAATTTGTGTGGTTTGGGTGCCTGTGCCTGTTGAGTTCATGGCCATACTGCTATTTTTACTCGGTATGTACACGTCAGGACAAGTTATTATTTATGTGCTTGCTAAGGAAGATTTTCGTGAGTCATTGTCAGGTGCTGTGATTGGTTTGATTAATGCTCTTTTGGTCGGTTTGGGCGCCTTATCAGAGCCAATTATTGGGATGCTGATTAATATGCATGCAACAGGCAGTGCTGCAGATAGTCATATACACTACACACTCGCAGACTTTAACTTTGCTATGACCTCAGTGCCTTGTGTATGCTTGCTTAATCTTTTGATGTCGATAGGATACAAGATGTGGAGTCGGCATGAATAGCATCTTCAAAACCGGTTTCAACCTTGGTTAATCTGGTCTATTGCTGTGTCTTTTTTTGCGTATCAGTGTGTGGTCTGATCCGTCCATTTTGTGATGACGGATGTTCTCTTCAAGATTTTGAGTTAGATTATTGGTTCTATATCATTCTATATTCGGCATATTCTTTGATATTGTGTGTGTCAATTGGTGGCGGCTTCGTGCTATTCATTTAGTCATCTGACTGGCAGTTATAGAGGTGTTTTCTGCTGTTGGGGCTTGGTATCACCTGATGTGCGCAATGAAAAGCATTTTGTCTATGGCAATGCGGCTATGGAAATGGTTTAACTGGATAGAAATAGCAAAGCATGTCATTCATGTGCAAAGTGCATAAACCAGACTAACGATCATACGTCACTGCAGGTGTTCCATATATCTTAATTGCATGAAATAAATATGTTTTTAATTGTTTATTGAGCGCGTTGCAGCTGTTCGACTATAATGCCTATGAGAGTAAGAAAGTATGGGTATAGGCATGCGACGAGTGATTATCGATATTCCTCATAGTGGCAGGGTGATTCCAGATGATTGGGTCTATCATTGCAGTGAGGCATGTTTACGGCGTGGAGAGGATCGCTTCATTGACTTGATCATTGAGGAATCAGGCATAAACGCACAAGATATTCTCATTGATCAGTTCAACCGTGTTTACTTGGATGTCAATTCTCGTCCCAATGATGTTATTTTAAAAGGAAGGATGTGTGCAACGGCATTTCATGCGCAGCGTGGAAGAGGTTTTGTTTGGTCATGGTGTCATCAAAGTTATGTCAATAGCATAGACGTTAGAGAGTATATGCTGCGCGTACAGCGTGTGTATATCCCATATGTGTCTATTTTGAGAAAAATGTTATTGGATAAACCCATATGGATACAGCTGCATTCGATGGAGGGTTCATCGCGTCATGGTGAGCATCCGGAGGTATGTCTGGGTAGCCTTCATGGGTGTTCTGCAAAAAAGGAGTGGTTAGACGCGTGTTATCATTTTTGGCATTCTAGAGGGTATCAAACAAAGATGGAATGGCCATTCAGTGGTGGTTATTTGCTGAAAAGTTTACATACATTAGCCGATAAGGCTTTACAAGTGGAGTTTAATAAGTCGCTCTATTTAACAGCCAACGACAAAGCTGATATGAGAAAAGTAAATCGATTGAGAAGAGACTTCACAAGGTTTGTAACGTATCTTCAGTATATGGGCTGATTCAATAGAAGAAATCAATAATGACGGGTGCTTGTGTCCTTATGATCAAAGGCAAGGTGTGCTTGCCACGATGTTGTTCCCACGAGAGAGCTTTGCCAGTGTTGGTGGCTTTATTATTGCGATGGGAATGCTGGCATGCGTACGTGGCGTATGGTTGTTGGTAGTGAGTACAGATCTATAGGGGTGGTGTCAGACTTATCAGTTTTTGGTGATGAATGGAAGTTTTATCGTCTTGTGCATGGGGGTTTTATTAAAGAGTCAAATGCATTAACAATAACAGAGGTCACACCACTGGATGTTGTGATGTTCAAAAGATTTATTGGTATTTGCGAATAGAGGCTAGTCTGTTTTTGTATTTGGTGGCCGGGTTAGGCTCTTTGCGTGGCAGTGAATATATCTCACGTTTACGTGGTGTTGATGTCACTTTATCTCCACAAATACTAGCGGTTTTTTAAGAGCGCAGGTACGCACTGTATGGGTGACAAAGCTTGCTCATATGCCTTGCCTCAAATATAAGTTGCCATTTTATATGCCTACTCTCGCGTTTGTATCTTCGGTGATGATTATTATTGCGGTCTTTAGTATAGGGGCCTGTACACTGATTCTTTTTCAGCAGAGCTATCTGGATGTCATATATCCTTTTTAATGATTTTGAGAGCTGTTTCAATGTGTGTTGTTTGAGCAAACATATCAAACAAAGCGACTTGATCAAGTGCATAGCCATGACAAATCAGCTCGTTGAGATCGCGCAGAGCTGTTGCAGGGTCACAGGCAATATAGATAATAGTTGAGGGGTTTATATCACAAATAGCGGCCACCACTTCTTTGGCACCAAAGCGCGGGGGGTCGATGATAAGGCAGTCAAATGTGCCATGAGGCCATTTCCCAGGTTCTAGGGTTGTTAAGTCAGTCATTTCAAAGCTCGCTTTAAGCTTATTTGTTCTAGCATTTTCACTGGCTTTATCAACCATGCTTTCAGATATCTCCAACCCCAGCACTTTCACGCCGAGACGTGCGATAGGCAGAGAAAAGTTGCCAATTCCACAAAATAAGTCAAGAAGTGTTTTGGGTTGAATATCATTGACCCATGAACAGACAAGGTCAATTATTTTCTCATTCACTAGCGCATTAACCTGGACAAAATCATTAGGGCTTGCAATAAAATCAAGCTGATTTATCTGGTAGTGACAGGTCACTGACGTGAATTGTTGCTGGGTTATTTTGCTGTAGATGTCTTGAGAGCTGCCTTGATTCAGTTCAATAAGAAGATACTTGCCGGTGGTCTGTAAATAGCCTTTATAACCGTTTTTTTCGCAGAAATCTTGCAATTTCTTGCAGTCGTTTATACTGGGCGTAGTAAGGACACGAAAAATAAGATGAGTGGCGTATTGATCAGCTATGTATTCTACTTGTGGAACAGATTGTTTGATGCTGAGTGAAGTTAAAAGAGGGGACAGTTTTGCAAAGAGATCTTGATCACTTGATAGCAAAGGGCAATATTGTCCATCTAGGACATATCTGGAATTGATCTCTCTAAATCCCACGCAGACTTTATTCTTTTTTTCTATCCAGCGGCAGCTAAGACGAGCTTTGCGTCGATAGGTGTCTTTGGTAGGAAATACAGTATCAGGAATACAAGGACACTCTGTGCCAATCATTTTTTTATATAAGGAAAGCCATTGCGCTTTTTTCGTTGCGGCATGGTGTGTGTAATCAAGGTGTTGGAGTTGACAACCGCCACACATGTCAAAGTGTTTACAGAAGGGTTCAGTTCGCAAAGGGCTAGGTCTATCTATGCTCACAAGGCTGCCAAGAAAGTAAGTTTTCTTTATTTTATCTACACGAAGTGTCACAAGTTCATCTGGCAGTGCTTTGCTAACAAATCCAATGATATCTTCGTGTTTCACAACGCCTTGTCCCTTGTCAGTCAGGTCTATGACTTCGCAGGTGATGATTTGTTTTTTATTCATGCAATAACTTGTCTGGGAGGGTTTTCACTATTGCAGATTATGTGTGATAAGGCAAGAGTCGGCTAAGCAGTTGATTTAAATAACTATAGCCTAGATGCAGCTGTAATGCTATGAATATTAACCATAAAAAAATAACAAAACCATACCAATTGGTCGGTCGCAACCTACTGTTTTATATATTAAAAGTTAATTTAATTTAGAATGTTTCGGCTAAAATGAATTTTATGGATTATAATAGGTAATGTAGACTGACGGAGATAAACTATGAAATTAATATTCAAATTCGCCCATTCTGATGTTTCACATCCTTTTGAAAATCATGTTAGAAAGTTATTTACACGTTTAGATAAACATTTTCACAATATAGTGTCTATCCGTGTGACCATGGATGTAGATCATGGGATGTCGAAGATCAAAGCTGTGGTGCATTTGCCAAAGAAAGTGATGATAGTTGTTGAGTCTGCATCTGATAATATGTACAAGACAGCCAACCAAATTGTCGATATCATAGATAGACGTGTTTGTCAGCGTAAGATGAGAATGCATGAATACCGTGAGACAGGGTGAACAAATTTTTTCCTCGGCGGGGTCATCTTGGCCCCGTTTTTTTTACAATAATTGTCTCTCTTTCCTTTAATTAATAAATTATTAATAATTTTATTGACACAAATCACCGTTGCAGATATGGTGTTGACAAGTTAAATGAGGAGACGGGATGGAACCAGAAGGCAGACGAAAGGACTCTACTCCCTGTGAACTTATATACACCTATGTTTTTGTTAGTGATCTGTTACGTGAATTTGATCGCGATGCATTAATGAAGCCATATCCTGTTCCGGATTCTTGGAAGTGTGGTGTAGATCAAATGACACCTATCCAATGTGCCTTGTGGTTCTCACATGAAGAAGCATTTGACTATCTCATTAGAACTGTTCCACCAGATTATATTGAATCTCAGTTCCAATATTGGATACAAAATACAGATAAGCATCTTCTACTGAGCAAGATTATTGATGAGTGTAAGGAGAGACATGAAGAATTGGAGACTGATTTACAGCATCGCGATTCTGTTCCTATTTCAGGACCGCTAACTCGCAAAGTCCCTGTGCCTGAATGTTGGTTGAAACGCTGCTTTTTACTAGAACACTTACCTGTCACTGTTCTTAAATCTCTATCTTCAAATAGATCAATCGTGCCAGATGAGTATCAAAGATATAACTATGCCAATTTTCTTGTGGGCAATGATCTGCTTCAATATACGAGCACGCGTTGTCAAGTTAAAGTTTCTGCAAGATCAGATGGGTATGAAGTGTTCAAATCTGAGCTTGATACGTTAACGGGCTCAGTCTTTCATGTGAGTCAATTGATTTTCGAGTATGTATGGGGAAAAGTTCAGAATAAGTTGTATGGAAAAGTTGCCATGTGGCTTAATTTAGAAAAAACAGTTCGACTAGATCTATGGAGAGCTATGTCCATGTTGTATGATGGAAAAGACTGTTCTGAGGAGCGAGAAATAGGAGCTTTAGAGCCTGATCTAGTCACAGTATGGCTTAGACGGGATCTGGACGTTGCATTGTTGTATCAATCAATACATTCTCCAGGAAACTTTCTGGTCAGCATGCATGATTTATATACAACAATGCTAGAATGTACTCAGGGGGATGAGGATGATTGTGAGCCTCAAAGAAATAAGACTCATAATGACATTTTAGTGCATATCTGTTCATGTAATGGACCTCTGGCCGAGGAGATATTTCCAAGTGGTTATCAATCTCCGCATCTTTCTGTGATGGCTATAGCAGCCCGTTATTCTGGTGGAAGAAATAACCCAACCGATCCAGAATGGAACGAGGATCCGCTAAGAGACAAGCTTCATGAGATAGACTCTTCAAAAAGAAATTACTCAGCTTGTTCACCTAAATAAAGTGATTTGGCTAGTTTGTGGTTAATGATCTGAGCGGGTGAGCCTGCAGCAATTGTTATGCCCTTATGTATAATGATACCGTGATCACATATGTCGAGTGTGGCCATGACTTGGTGATCAGTAATTAATATACTTGCTTGAGTTCTGATTTCTAGAATGAGCTTTTTTATTTGTCTAATTGAGATGGGGTCTATCCCTGCAAAGGGTTCATCAAGTAGAATAAATTTAGGCTCTAGAAGTAGAAGGCGGGCAAGCTCCACTCTTCTTTTTTCTCCTCCAGAGAGGAACCGACAGAGTCTATCGCTTATTTTTTCAATTTGAAATTTCGCCATAATCGCTTCCACTTCTCTTTTTTGGCTCTTTTTAGGTTCATCAGAAAAAGCAATCTCCCGGACAGCGAGCAGGTTATGATAAACAGAAAGGTCGTTAAATAATGTCGATTCCTGAGGGAGGTAACCCAGCCCATTTTTAGCCCGTTCATGAAGAGGCAAGGAGGTCAAATCAGTAGTTCTATCACGATCAATGATAGAAATTGTTCCAGAATCACAGCTTTCAATGCCGCTAATGATATTAAATATGGATGATTTTCCTGAACCATTTGGGCCAAATAAACCAATAATCTTTTTATCTTCTATTTTTAGATTAAACTGTTTAATAGTCAGTTCTTTATTGATTTTCTTAGTCAGATTAGAAATAGTAAGAATCATTATTGAGTAGCCTATTTAGGTAGAGAGATTTTTTGACCAATGCGTATGTTTGAATGGGTCATGCTATTCGCTTCTTGAATGTTATTGACAGTCGTGTTATTTAACATGGCTATGCGGGATAAGGTGTCGCCTTTTTTGACAATATGATATGACTTGTTCGAGTTTGTCCAGATGGTAAGGCAAGCGTTAGTCGATATCTTTTTCGATTTCAGTTGATTCCAGTAGATAATGGCATGTGAAGTGACTCCGTATTTTTTTGCAATAGTGTATAATGAATCGCCTTTTTTGACATGATGAAAGTGTTGCGTTGGTCCGGGCACAGTATCAGCAGATATAGTCTTATGATCGGCCACCGAGCGTGTGTGTGCTCGATTGACTATAATTTGTTGTCCAACAGTGACAATATCCTTTTTCAGGTGATTGACTTTCTTGATAAATTGTGTGGTGCAGCCTAATTTTTTAGCTATGCTATGCAGCGAATCATTCGGTTTGACTTTGTAAATAAGATGGTTGGAGTTTCTGGGTGAATCAAGAAGCTTTTTTGCATGGCTATAGTGAGTGATAGGGACATAAAAATCTGTTAATTTATTTTTTTCTGTAGAGAGTCTTCTATGGCTGGCGTTTAAAGCTCTGAAGTCTTTTTCTGAAACATGCAAATCATGAGCGAGGGCATCAATGTCTATATGATTGCGTGTTTTGATGGTTGCAAAATAGGGTTTTGCAGGAACATGATGGAGGTTGACTTGATAGGCATTTGGATCAAGGATGATGGCGCGAGCTGCAAAAATTTTCACAAGGTAACGTTGGGTTTCTTGTGGCAATGGAAGATCCCAGACAGAGACTCCCTGAGGGTGCTTTTTAAGAAGACGTCTGATCCGTCCTTCGCCTGCATCGTAGGCTGCTATGGCGTATTCCCAGCTGCCCAGGTTTTTTTTCAAATAGCTGAGGTAAGTAAGGGCTGCATGGGTAGACTTGATCACGTCTCGCCGTTCATCATTCCACCAAGATATGCTGAGTCTGAGGCCAGATGCAGTACTGGGCATCATCTGCCACATGCCTGATGCGCCAGCTTTTGAGTGAGCAAATGGATTAAACTCACTTTCAATCATGGGGATAAGAGCTAGTTCAGTAGGCAGGTCTCTTAGTTGACATTCATGAACAACATGATAAAGAAACCATGGGGCACGCCGAGTAGCATCTTCAATAATATCTTTGCGTTTTGTCAAAAACTGAATTTGTCTAGTCACGTTAGGGTTGTTGGGTTGTTCCAAACTAAAATCAGCACGCATCATGCTCCAAGCAGATTCGTGCAAGTGAGCCACTGTTTTCAGCTTTTGACAGCCGGTTAATATTGCAATAGTGAGTATGACAAGTATTGGGTACTGACGCATATAGAAACTTTATTTATTGGCTCATATTTTGCCAGAAAAAAAACTGTTTTTCCAGTTTCTTAGGAAAACAAAGCAATCTTCAGCATTATCAATTGGTTGGGCTGACTTGCATGCTTGCCAAATTTCTGGTTCATGGCAACGTAAGAAGATATTATTGCGGTATTGCTCACCTATAGTTTGAGGGACTGTTGGGATGTTTAGAGAGCGCATTTTAAGTGCAAGTGTGTAGGCTTGTTTAATGTTTTGGTCATTGGGTAAAACATGAGTGGCAAAAGCAAGATTCTCAACCGTGTACTCATGACCGCAGTATATCAATAGCTCTTTTGTGAGGTGACTCAACCAGGAGACAGATTGCCACAGCTTATGGGGGCTGCATTCGAAAGCACGGCCGCAACCGGCGATAAATAAGGTGTCTCCAGTGAATAGAGCGTTTTCTATATGAAATAGGGCGTGATACTTGGTGTGTCCTGGTTTTATATAAACATGGATGGGAGGGAAATGTCCTAGAGTTATAACCGCGTTTTCAGTGACAGATGTGGTTTTGTGAGGCACTGGTTCATGCTGAGTTGCAATGACTTGACATTCAGGCCATATTTGCAGTATTTCACCAATTCCATCTGTATGGTCCCAATGGTGATGCGTAGCGAGAATCGCTTGTGGCTTTAACTGCATCTGCTTTATGTGGTCAATGACAGGCTGGCTGTCACCAGGATCTACAATAAGACAGTCTTGTTTGTGTGTGATAATCCAGCAATAATTATCTTTAAGAATAGGTATTCCGGTGACTTTGATTGACATGTCTTTTGCCTGAAGCGTGATTAACTTGACCTTATTGTGCATATTTGGCAGCATAAGGCAAGGAGTGGGCATGGAATTAAATGCGAGTCTAAAAAAAAGATTAACGATTCTTGAGAGTTGGCTACAAACGCCACAAGGTCAAGCGATTTTTTCTGTGGAGGCAGAGATCTTTTTATCGTATCTTAAGACTCATAGCCCCAAGTTTTATGTGCAGTTAGGTGGCCCCACTCTTATGGATGGTTTTGCTGTCAAAGGGCACTACTTCCATGTGGATTTACACGACGATTTTTTCTCTCCTGGATTAAGTGTTTGTGCGGAGTTTGATCGGTTGCCTTTCCCAGATCAATCTATGGACCTGGTTCTATGTCCCCATGTGCACGAGATACATCAAAAAAAATCATCTCTTTGCCGTGAGATTGAGAGGGTGCTGAGCCCTCATGGCCGGGTGATGGTGTTTGGGGTTAATATTTCTTCATTATGGGCTATTCAGCGCGTTTTTGGTGATGATGTGGCACCGTGGTGTGATCATATGCAGCCACCACATATTGTGATAGATGAGTTTCAGAAACAAGGTTTGAGTCTATTGAAGCGGGGCTCATTTGGCGTTATCCCTTTTGGGAGGAGCCACTGGTTACAGAATTTGCCAGCTTTAGGGGCTGTGTCCTATAATATCCCACATATTGGTGCAATCTATGTGATGATTTTTCATCGTGATGTGCTATGTTATAGCAGTGATCTGATTAAAGAGGATGATGTTGTCTAAGTTGTTTATGTATACAGATGGAGCCTGTCTAGGCAATCCCGGCCCGGGTGGCTTTGCTGCTTTATTGCGCTGGGGCGGGCATGAGAAGCTTGTTGTGGGTGGGGCAGATGAAACAACCAATAACCGTATGGAGATGATGGCAGTCATTGCGGGTTTAAATGCATGCAAAAGGTCTTTGTCGATTGCGGTGTACACTGATTCAAAGTATGTGAAAGATGGTATTGAGAAGTATATACATCAATGGCAGAAAAACGGATGGCGCCTGGCTTCAGGAAAGCCAGTGAAAAATCAAGATCTCTGGGTCCAGTTACACACTCTGTCAGTATCACATGAAGTTGAATGGCATTGGGTGAAAGGTCATGCAGGGCATGTCGAAAATGAATTGGTGGATCAAGCAGCTCGTGAGCAAGCGGAGATAAGGAGAGACAGTGTTTGATGTTGTATTGGATACTGAGACAACAGGGCTGAGTAAGCAGAAAGACCGTGTAATTGAGATAGCTGCCCAGAGAATCAGAGGCCAAGAGATTACTGATGAAGTATACAGTCAGTTTATTAGTCCTGGATCTGTGTTGATTTCACCAGCAGCACAGAAGGTGCATGGTATTTCCGATAAGGATGTTGCTGACAGGCCTTCCTTTGCTGAGATAATGAGAGATTTTATAGAATTTGTCAGGGGCAGTCGCCTGGTTATTCATAATGCGCCATTTGATGTGGGTTTTCTTAATGCAGAATTGCATAGAGCTGGATGCCATGAGCGTATAGAGGGGATCTGCGTTGAAGTTGTAGATACCTTGCAATTAGCAAGAAAAATATTTCCCGGTCGTCGCAATAGTCTGGATGCATTGTGTCAGCGGTATTCAATTGATAAGTCAGCACGGGTACTGCATGGTGCTCTGATTGATACTAATTTATTAGCGCAAGTCTATTTGTGTATGACGAATAGTCAGGCAGACATATCTCTTAATCAAGGCAAGAAAAAAGAAATAGACATAGATCCTAGCAAATGGGAAGAATTGTCTTTAGAGATGGTGCAACGCAAGTCCTCTGAGCTAAAATGCTGAGTTAATAGAGGAGTGATGTTTCTTTAGCTTCTAAGATAGTGTCGATATAGTATATTCTAATTTGGAAATGAGCCTGAAGAGTGGTGTCTAGCCGTTCAGGTTT
>CAZMRQ010000024.1:0-681 GCA_964568795.1 uncultured Gammaproteobacteria bacterium
GCATAAGTGCTGTGTACCCACCTGCTACTATATTGACATCTGCTCCTGCCTTTAAAAAGGCCGTCACATTTGATACATTGTTACTTATTATTTCATTCATAAGTACTGTATATCCATTATCAGACATTTTTTTAGCCTTTTCTTTGCTATATGCACTGCCCTGTTGTTTCACTTTAGTATTTATTTTGTTCTCTTCTTTTTCTTGATGGATCGATACGAAGTTGTACTCAGTTGTACTCGTATCTAATGCTAATATACTTTTCTCATCAGATAAATCGAATTTGGCACCCTTAGTTAATAATAGCTGTATCGCAAATAGATTGCCTTTATCAATTGCATGGCTAAGTAGTTTTTTCCCCTCGACACATTGATTCGGATTAAAACGACTATGCTCAGATAACAGTTTTATCATCTCATGAGATAACTCCCCGGATATGTCGAAAGCTTTCGACATTGATTTAGAGATCATATCCATTGAAATTCTATTAGCCATCAGTATTGACTTAAAAACACTGAAATCTGCTTTTTTTACTGCCCAATGGAGCGGATCCCGTTGATATCCAGAATCACATAGAGTAACATTTGCTCCATAACTTAATAACGTCTTAACAATATCATTCTTATTTTGCTTCACAGCGAGTATAAGTGCTGTTTCACCGTCAGTGTTTTGCAAATTAATTA
>CAZMRQ010000024.1:691-18418 GCA_964568795.1 uncultured Gammaproteobacteria bacterium
GTCGTAGTATAGCACTTTCTTCTTCCCGTTGAGTCATTGGATATAAGAGATCATTGATTATTAATAAACCATCATTTTTACCCACAGCATGCATCAACGCCGTGTTCCCCAGACTATCTTTAGCAAAAATATCTGCCTGATTTAATAATAATAAATTAAGCATCTTCCTTTTATTTTCCTTCACAGCAAGTATAAGTGCTGTTTCATTCTCTAGGTTTCTCTCGTTAATCAATTCTTTATTATCTGGGAGGTCTAATAAAGATTCCATCCTGGGAAGACCCTCGTTTTCAGGCATTCTCACAGCTTGCATCAACGCTGTATCCCCATTCTCATGAACACGTGTCTCCATATCACTCCTAATTATAAAACCCTAGTATACATAGTATATAAATTCCAATATGATCTCAATAGCTCATTAATAGTATATTTATTGTTTATTATGTATTTTTGCATATCATGTTGAACTATATGTTTTTTATCTTAGTATTAGGGCATATAATATTATACGATAACAGGAAAATACTCACTTTATTAATTTCATAGCCTTTTTTGTTATCCTATTCGTTACTCTGAATGAGACATATATCAAGAAGAGGTTATATATAGAAAATCCATACAATGTTAGACTAAGTACATAACTGAGAATGAGCCACTTTCAAAAAATGAATTTATTCAGATGCAGTTGTAACTTGTTTTCGTATGCATACGAATTTGCTCTTGCTGCAACAAGCATGTGCTCATGTGGCTGATATGCTAACCCCATAAAGGCCCCTGCTGAAGCTCGAACTTTGTCACGACTCTTTGCCCGTATACACCAGTTAAGCCATAATCTAAATACAACTTTTTATCATCCTGATTTATGCATTGCGATATAATTTCTCAACTCTGACAGAGAAATTGAAATTGATGAGGACAAGTATCGTTCATGATTAGTAGCTTCAGTAAAAATAACTATCAGTCGTATAAAGATCTAACTAATGCAAAGTCATTTCCAGAAAAAGATGAGTAATCAACTCCCACACCAAACTTGCTAGTAGAAAAACTGCCGCTGAAGGCAACTGAATTTGTAACAAACAAAAAAGATATAAAAACATGAATTAGTTGATGCATTGCATACTCTCCTGTAAATCTCAGCATCATTATAATCTTTCGAAGTAAATATTTTATTGCCCTATATACGTTTAGCAGAGATTGGGAGCCATAGTTAATAATAACATGTTAGCAACGTTCATATAGTACATAAGCTATCTATACACTTAATTAATCGAACTGATTTTCCACTCTAAACACCCACTCATCGATACCCGTCACACTATCGGGAATCATTGCCTCGCTCAATTCTGTGCATCTGTAACTAGATATGAATTATCGTGACCTGCTATGCGTATTCAGTTCGTGACTTTATAGAATTTTCAGTATTTCTTCGCCAAAATCACTATTATTGGCATAGTCAAGAGCTCTGTTCTTTGTTGCATCGATAAGATTCACATCTATGGTAATAATATGATCAAGCAACTTATCGTATGCTGACGTCTAGTCTCTATCCCACTTTGCAACCCCAATGGTCGTATCGACTTTCACATGCATGGTGGCTGCAACTTCCTTATTCAACACAAGTTCCACTGCATCTGTGTTCCCATTCTTTGCTGCCAATATAAGCGGTGTATTCCCATTTACACCATTTTAAAAATATGGCCCCAACACTAAAAACTATAATTAACTTCGATATCAAGTCTGTTAACAATTTGGGGTCAAGCTCAGTAATTTTGACAATATATCTAATTATCTAAGTTTCATATCTTTATTAAATGAAAGATTAATAATGTCAGTAAGGTTTCTTGGACCTTCACATAAGATATTAGGGACATCGACACGGCTATAATGATGTCATTTCGTGCCATCTAACCATGAAGTTTTTTGTATTTACTATCCAAATGCTTCTACACACAGATGATCTTCTACAGATTGATTCACTATGACCTAGCTTATTATTATCATTTCTTTAAATCATGTTTTGTCATGTTGCTATTATTTCTTATATATATCTTGCCAATAAATGAAGCACCGTTATGGCCTATCATTAATGACAAGATCGTTTATTCTTATCGAGATGTCGAAATAGTTTTCTCCTACTTCAAATAGGTTATTTAGTGCACTGAAATTAGGATATAATCCTTTTATTTCATGTGAATAATCAAAATATAATTGATAATAGGTTATAGTAATAGAGAGTAAATGGTGTTAATCAAATGAATCATAAAATAATGAGCAGACTGGTATGTTGTTCAATCATCGGCAGTGTTGCAGCCAACAATAGTTGGCTTCTGTTAGCACCTTAAGCATCTTATGCAAAAATTACTAGCATTTTGGCTGGCACGACTGAAACACATAGTTTTACTAGCCTAAGAATAAACGATCTTGTCATTAATGATAGGCCATATTAGAATGTTTCACTTCGTAAGAACGCGAGAGGCGTTCGTCTTGTGAGTCTATGCTTTACATATCCCAATGATCTTTTGGAAATAACAAATTAATGCGTGAGTGATTGCCGCCTGATTCAATAAAATATGATTCTCCGACAACAGCTTTATGCCTATCAGGATGATTAAATTTCATCATGACCATATAACCTGTCTTAGGAACGAATAGATCTTCTATATATCCAGCTTCCTTGAGCTGATGATAATTATGTTTCGCATGAGCGATCAAATTTCTATTACCACTCTCACTATTCAGTTGATCCATCAATGCAAGCGCTGCTTGATAGCTATAAAAACATAAACTGCCATTCAAGGATATATGTATATCTGAGAACTTCTGATAATCTCTCTCTGGAACCAATTGGTAAGCGAAACGTAGACCATGTAACCCCATTTGTTTGCAAGGAGATATAGTTCTAAAGGTAAGTTCGCGATCTAGGTGTGCAGAATGCTCAGAACGATCATGTTCATCCCACTTAAGATATTGCCAAACTCCGTCGACCCAGATATGTGACTGTGTTCTCTTCTGCCATGCTTTTAAGGTATCCATCAGTTCCTGATTCATTGAGTGACCAATACACAAAAGTGGGTCTGTAATAAATAGACAAGCCTTTTCCTCTGGCAATACAAATGACATGCTATCTGAACTATTGACTCCGTCATTGACTGAACAGAGTTCAAGATCAAAAAGTTTAGCAATAAGATGAATGCTATGGTAAACTGGCGAAAAGTAGTACAGTTTATCATAACCCAGGCTCTTAATCATTGCTAATTGAGTCGTAACTAACGTGCTTGCTCCCGCACCAACAAAAATCTCATTTTGAGAATAATTGACGCCATCATAACGGCTGTGAAATTCCTGTATCTTCTTAATCAAATCACCTGTATTACTGTTAAGACGGTAGAGATGGTTTGCAGAAGACGATAATAGATTAGTAGCTATGCGACTATCCATATGATGCGTGAATTGCCCATCTCCAGATAAATGAGAAACGGCCCCTATTTTAAGCACACGAAATGTGTTTTTAAAATCTTTTTTGTCTAACATATAACTAAACTCCATATAGTCATATATTAATTATACGGATAAGACATAGAGAGTTCTATGAGACATGTCCTATATCGATGTAGTCCATAGCCGAAAAATTGATTCTTATACGCTTAAAATCAAACACTTATTCAAAATACGTGTGTGTCGGTGAGAGTGACACATGATATAGCCTTTTATAGCTTCGATCACTCTTGTCATTTTTCTCAACACCCCCTAGCGTCAACACAAACTATTCTGTCTCCTTTAAAGATAAATGCCATACTAGTTTTCACTCTGGCATTCACATTTATTATACGGGCTTAACTGACAAGAGAATATGTTATCTTAAACAATACACTTCTAAATACAATTGTTGAACTTGTTTCCATTCATTTGAAACTACTGACTATGTTTAATTCAGCATATCAACATATTGACAAAATCAATTATTTTACATAATTTGATCGATAGGTGTTAGGAACTGTATAAATCAATTATGTATTACTTACTCAGATATATCCTTCTACTATTAATATCCGCACCTGCTATAGTCAGTGCTGTAGACCTTGATAATAAATCATCCACAAGCAAGTATAACTATTCTCTTTTATTAAGCCCATATACTATTCATTGGAAGAAAACACCTGAGCATTCATCCGTATGGCTCATAGGCTTGCAACGCGAAAACTTTAATCATCAATTGTCAGGGATAAGCTATTTTAAAAACTCATTTAACCAAAAAAGTATGTTTGTCTACCCATGGGGGAAAATATATGATCTTCCTATGTCTGACCTCTCCTTATTAGTGACATGGCGACTTGGACTAATCTACGGCTATAAAGGCAAATATAAAAATAAAGTACCACTAAATATGAAGGGTTTCTCACCAGGCTTTACGCTATCATTTGGTTGGCGAAGTCCTCATAACATAGCAGTTGAATTTAACTTACTAGCTGCAGCTGGAATGATGCTGAGTTTTACCCTTCCCTTAGATAATTAAAATAGCACTTGCTCTGCAATGGCTTTCATTATCTATTCTCATCTATCTTAAGAGATTAACTAATATCCGTTTCCTTTCTTTAAATAGTTCATACTGAGTGTGACTTTAAATTCATATTGGAATTCTTTTCTCTTGCATGTAATGAATGACTAAGGCATGATAAAAACATTAAAATTGGTAAACACATATGGCAAATGAGATTGTTCTTGAAGGAACAGTAATCGAAGCACTGCCCAATACATCATTTCGTGTAAAACTTGATAATGATCACGTTATATTGGCAACAATATCAGGCCGTATGAGAAAACATTACATTCGTATACTGATTGGTGATCGTGTCACTGTAGAGCTTTCACAGTATGATTTGTCTCAAGGACGTGTCATCAAGCGTAATACTGGTAAGAACTAATCTCTTGTTTTCACCTGCTTCACTAATTTGACATTCGGCTTATCATCAGACATTTCGACTGAAACTTTTACCTTGCTATTGTTTGTATTATTAAGAACAATGTCAGCAACTGGCTGCTTAATTGACTCAGCTATTAGTCTTTTAAGAGGCCGTGCACCCATCGTTTCGCTGTAACCATTTTTAGCTAGCCATTTCTTACAACACTCATTGACCTTGAGTGTGATATTTTTCCGGACCAACATAACTTCGAGTTCTGTCAGCTCTTTATCAACAATTGAGCTCATTATTGTAGGCGCTAATGAATTAAAACCGATCACCCCATCTAGTCTATTAATAAACTCAGGAGAAAAGCTTTTATTAACTGCATGCTTAAGGTCACTCGTTTTCTTCTGCTCTAAAAATCCTAGGTTTTGCTTACTATAGGTCTCAGTTCCAGCATTTGATGTCATAATAACCGTTATATGCCTAAAGTCTGCAACGCGGCCGTTGTTGTCAGTCAATTTTGCATTATCCATAACCTGTAGTAACAAATTACATATATCATCATGGGCTTTTTCAATCTCATCAAGAAGTAAGACTGCATATGGATTTTTAATTACCTCTTCAGTTAGCAAACCACCTTGCTCATAACCCACATACCCAGCAGGTGCCCCCACTAATTGTGATGCATGGTGACGTTCCATATACTCTGACATATCAAAGCGTATTAACTTCAGTCCCATTTGCTTAGCGAGCTGGACAGCTAATTCTGTTTTCCCAACACCTGTTGGACCCGCAAATAAAAAGCACCCCATCGGCTTATTAGACTCGCGCATTCCTGAATAAGCAATCTTCATAGTACTGACAAGTTTTTCAACTGCGTTGTTCTGTCCAAAAACCATTGTTTCAAGATTACGATCAAGTGAATCAATTTTTTCCTTAATAGACTTATTCAATTGATCACAGGGAATATCTAATATTCTCGATACTGTGTCTTCAATGTCATGTGTCAGAATATTTTTATTCTTTCTTGTTGAAATAACTATATGCGCACATGTCTCATCAAGTACATCCAGCGCTTTATCCGGTTGGAATCTACCACTGAAGTACCGATCAGATAACTCAACAGATTTAACTATCGCTGAACTTGCAATCTTTACTTTATGAAAATCTTCATATCTTGTTTTCAGTCCATTTAATATTGATATCGTTTCTTTTACATTAGGCTCTTTGATATCAACTTTTTGAAACCGTCTTGAGAGTGCGCGATCTTTATCAAAGAGATTACGGCATTCTTGATAAGTTGTGGCTCCCATAACGCGTATCTCACCGCGTGCTAAAAGAGGTTTAATGAGATTCGCTGCATCCAATGAGCCTCCTGATGCAGCACCGGCCCCAATCAGTGTGTGTATCTCATCAATAAACAAAATTGCATTGCCGAGTTTTTTAAATTCAACTAAAATGGCCTTGAGTCTTTTTTCAAAATCTCCACGGTATTTTGTCCCGGCAAGTAAGCTGCCCATATCCAAAGAATATATAACACATTTAGATATGTTTTCAGGGGCTTTCCCTTCGATGATATGCCATGCTATTCCTTCAGCAATCGCAGTCTTACCTACGCCAGCTTCACCTACAAAAAGTGGATTATTTTTCATCTTACGGCTCAATATTTCCATCGATCGTTGAATTTCTTTTTGGCGAGAAAAAACAGGGTCTATATTCCCCTCTTTTATAGTTTCATTTATGTTAACAGAATATTTCTGTATCGAATCACTGGTATATGTGTCCTGCTGCGTGTAATTTAATATTGTATCATCTGGTGCGATCATGTTGGCTTGATCAGTCGGATTATGATGTGAGATATATGAAATTAAGTCATTTTTTGTAAAATTAAATTTATTAAGAAAAAAAACAGCCTGGCTTTCAACTTCACTAAATACAGACATAAAGACGTTTACGCAGCTTACCTCTGAAGACCCTTCAGATTGTGCTTGGAATATAGCTCTGTGTATGACTCTTTGAAACCCTAGAGTAGACTGTGTTTCGCGTCCTGATGCAGGTGAATAAGTTAAACTTGTTGAAACAACAAATTGCTCTAATCCTTCTTTGATATCTTTAGAGCTGATCTTTTTGCTATCAAGTATATCTGCTATGCTTTTTTCTTCAATCAAAAAAAGTAAAAGGTGCTCAACTGTCACATACTCATGACATGACTTTTTTGCGTATGAGAATACATGATCCAAAACTGCTTCCAATGGCTTACTAAACATAACATCTCCAACGTCTCTTACAACAAGTATAATTCAAAGAAAATTTAGAGGCCGTTTTTTTGATTTTATTAGAATATTCCAATAAGTTATATAGCTACCAATTGTAAGAAAGACAGCCTACGAAGACTTTTCCATACTGTCGATAATGGCTTGAGCAAAAGATGTAGTACTCAAACATGGAACTGCAGGCTTGAGATATCGTGCAATATCTTGTGTCATTTGCTTATTCATAAATGCCATTTTAATCCCCTGCAACATGATATCAGCAGCATCTACCCAACCCATGTCTTTAAGCATCATGTGAGATGATAGTATGAGAGAACTTGGGTTGGCTTTATTAAGACCTAAGTACTTTGGTGCTGTACCATGTGTTGCTTCATAAAGGTGAATCCGGTGATTTATATTTGCGCCTGGAGCTATACCAATACCACCAATCTGGGCGGCAACAGCATCAGAAATATAATCGCCATTTAAGTTCATTGTGGCAATAACACTAAATTGATCTGGTTTAATAAGCACATGCTGAAAAAAAGCATCCGTAATACAGTCATTAATTATTATTTTACGTTTTGTCAAAGGATTGATAAATGAAATTTGACCACTTTCAGGGCATTCTTTTGCTCCAAATTCGACCTTAGCAAGCTCATAGCCCCATTGTGTGAATGCACCTTCAGTATACTTCATTATGTTGCCCTTATGTACGAGAGTGACCGTAGGACAGTCATTACTAATAGCATAGTTATAGGCTTCTCTAATAAGCCGTTTAGATCCTTCCTCTGAGATAATTTTGATGCCTATAGCAGTCGTATCAGGAAAGTTAATTTTACAATGAGGTTGAATTTTTTTGATTTCAGAAATGATGCGCTGCGCATCTGCTGATCTTGAACTAAATTCTATGCCTGAATATATATCTTCAGTATTTTCACGAAAAACTGTGATATTCACTTTCTCTGGAAATTTGACAACCGAGGGGACTCCTGTGAAATAGCGCACTGGACGCACGCAGGCAAAAAGATCTAACGATTGACGCATCTGAACATTTAACGAGCGAATGCCCTTGCCTACAGGAGTGGTCAGAGGCCCCTTTATAGCAACACGGTATTTTTCTATGTCTTTCAGAGTCTCATCTGGAAGCCAGGACTTATCACCAAACTTCTCAGCTGCTTTCGCTCCAGCATATATTTCCTTCCACTCTATTTGACGTGAATGACTATACGCAAGACGGCATGCACTTTCTGTGACCTGTATGGCTGCTTTCATGACCTCAGGACCAATGCCATCACCCGAAATAAAGGGGATAACCGGAAAATGTGATACCTCCAGACTATTGCTCTTTAACTCATGATTTGTATCGAAATTGTCGTTTTTTTTCACTTGCATATAGATCCTTAACTGCTACAATACGGTTTTGATCATGTTAATTTAAATTATGAATCCTGTCAATTTGAAAAAAAGAGTCTGTGTTGGCTTATCTGGAGGTGTCGACTCTGCCGTTTCAGCCTACTTACTAAAGAAAAAAGGCTATGAGGTTCACGGTCTTTTTATGTATAACTGGCAAGATGGCCACTGCCCTGCCACTGATGACATGAAGTCAGCCCGGCAAGTGGCCCAAACTCTTGGGATTGAGTTCGATATTGTTGATTTGTCTCAAAACTATTGGGAGCTTGTTTTTCAAAAGTTTCTTCAGGAACTAAGCCTGGGAGTGACACCAAACCCTGACATCCTTTGCAATGAATATATTAAATTTGCTGTATTCAAAAAAATAGCATTGGAACGTTGCGATATCATGGCAACAGGGCATTACGCAAGAATTAATAAAATGGGTGATGACTATGCACTTATGCAGCCTGCCGACATCAAAAAAGATCAAACTTATTTTCTTTGCCGTCTCAGTCAAAAGCACCTGTCAAAGGTCTTGTTTCCACTAGAAGGATCAATGAAAAAAGACATCAAAAAGATAGCTCAAGAAATTGGTTTACCTAACTATAATAGAAAAGAGAGTATGGGGATATGTTTTATCGGTCAAGATAAGTTAGCACCTTTTTTATCAGAGTATCTTCTTGATAAACCAGGGGACATCACTGATGACCAAGGACATACAATTGGCCAACACAAAGGCTTGTTTTATTATACACTTGGACAACGCAAAGGACTCATGATCGGCGGTAAAAAAGACATGTCTGAAGCCCCTTTTTATGTCATTGATAAACAACTGAGCACCAATACGCTTATCGTCTCACAAAACCAATTTGATAAAAAGCTACTCTCGGATGAAGTGACAGTGACCATGCTACATGCCATAAGAGACCCATTCGTCACACAGAGACATATATATGCAAGGATACGACACCAACAAGCGCTACAGAAATGTCAAATTATTGATACAGATGAAACGAAAACCATTGTTAAGTTTCATATCCCACAGCGTGCTGCTACACCCGGGCAATACATCGCATTTTATAAGGATGGAGAATGCCTTGGCTCAGGAAAAATAGACTATCATGACGCATGATTTTGATTACTTTTACCACAGCAATGCTGTTTCAAACATGCCAGCAGGATCCGCAGAACAGTGGGGATGGTTATTTGCACAGAGATTTAACCGTGGCTTAGAGAATAAACAACAAGTTATCATAACAAGTCATATTTTAGAAGCGAAGTCAATTTATCAGATACTTATGACGCATTGCTTAGATCCCTCAGGCATTCACTTACTGGCTGATTGGGAAACACTTCCATATGATACAGTATCAGTACAACACGATATCACTGCACAACGCTACCGATGCTGGGATGCTATCATTAATCAACAAGCACGTATCATCGTAGTTGCCGTTCAGACAATGATGTACTTAATGCCCCAGACTGACTTTGTGAAAAAACATGTGTGGCATCTTAAAAAAGATGATTGTTATTCACGTCAACACTTGTTATCAAGACTTGCTGATATAGGTTACCATCAAGTCAATAGCGTCTCTGAACAAGGCTCATTTTCTTGCCGCGGAGCAATTATCGATAT
Source organism: uncultured Gammaproteobacteria bacterium (assembly GCA_964568795.1). Taxonomy (GTDB): domain Bacteria; phylum Pseudomonadota; class Gammaproteobacteria; order Comchoanobacterales; family Comchoanobacteraceae; genus CAZMRQ01. Next base: position 10,879 of record CAZMRQ010000024.1, read on the forward strand.
CTACCCAATGGGCTTCGATAAACCTTTTCGACTTGATTACTTTGATAACGTTATTGAACAGATATATCTTCTAAATCCAGAAGACTTATCAACTATAAAATCTGTTAAACACATCGAATGTTTTCCGAAGCATGAATGTATCGTTGATAGCGCTACATTTTCTACTCTTCATCAAAGATGGAATGAACTAAAGTCAATAGCTCCTCCAATAACCTGGGTCAATAATCTTGAAAAAAAGAGACTGCTCAGTGGTTACCAATATTTCCTGCCTGCTCTTCACAGCCAATGCACAGACTTTTTTAGCTATATTTCAAGTGAGTGGGTTTTTGCATTAGTGGGTGATGTTACTAAAGCATATCAGTATGCATATAATGTTCTACAACAAAGGTTTGAGTCACGCGAAAAAGAGTCATTCCTTGATCCTCAACATATTACCCTTCATCCACAGCAATTCAAAGTTAAGCTAAATCAGTACCAATGCAGGCGGCAGTCACAAAGTAACGTTTTTGCTGAAATAAATGAAGATACTTTGCCTTCACTGCAAAAAAATTACCCACATGATCGTTTCGTTATTTATTGTCAGAACAAATCCGGTCTCATACTCGCAAGTCAATCCATCGGACAAAACTCAAACAATATCCTCACCGATGGACAACCCCTTCAGTGCCATCATCTAAAGGATGCTTTCACTTTCTTGCTCGGTACAGAGATAGCCCCCTTTCGTATACCTGCCTGGCAAATCACTGTTATATCACAACGAAATCTCTATAACAGGTACAGAGCTAAATCACGAACAACAACGACTCTTGTGAATAAGCTCACTATTGATCTGCTCCACCCTGGTCAACTCATTATACATCAGCTGTATGGTTTAGGAAGATTTCTAGGACTCATTCGTGAATGCACTAACAACATCACAACAGAATTTTTACAAATAGAGTATGCCAAATCCAGCATGATCTCACTAAATGTTGAACGTATTGACTTGATCAACTTATATCATGGGCCATTACGCGAGCTTGATAGCTTAGGAAAAAAGAAGTGGCGCCAGCGTGTTGCAAAAGCACAAAAAGACATTGATCTTCTCGCAAATCAATTGCTCGATCAACAGCAAAAAAGATTTAGAACTAAAGCAATTCCATGTAAGAAAACAGAGGAATACTATATTTTCTGCCATCAATTCATGTTCGATCCAACTGAATGTCAATTATCCTGCTTCCAAGCAGTAGAAGACGATATGGGAAAGCAAAATGCGATGGATAGGCTCGTGTGTGGTGATGTGGGCTTTGGCAAAACAGAAATAGCCATGCGCAGTGCATGCTTGGCCGTACAGAATTCTTTGCAAGTTATTGTTCTTGCACCCACTACTATTCTCGCAGAACAACATATGCAAAGTTTTCGTGATAGGTTTGCAGGCCATCCTATTAACATAGGACTACTCTCTCGCCGTGTGAGTACAACCAAACTTAATACGCTCATAGCACAAATAAACGAAGGCAAAATTGATATCGTGGTAGCCACACACCTCGGAACGCGTGAATCAATAAAGTTCAAAAACCTTGGCTTGATTATTATTGATGAAGAACACCGGTTTGGTGTGGCGATTAAACAACATTGGATAAAGTTTTACCCACATGCACATCGACTTCTTCTTTCAGCCACACCAATCCCCCGGACACTTAACCAAGCATTTGCGAAAATGTGTGATATAAATATGATGGTATCACCACCCGTAGGTCGTCAAAGCATTAAAACATCTATATCACCCTACCATAAAGAGCTGCTTCATGAAGCAGTTTCTCGTGAGTTAAATCGTGGAGGTCAGGTTTATGTCGTTTGCAATGATATAGCAGCTTGCCATGAATGGAAAAAAGATGTGCAGCATCTCGACCCTAGTATCTCTGTTGCTATCGGTCATGGTCAAATGAACACCCATGCACTGGAACTCATTATGCATGATTTCAAGGCTAATAAATACCAAGTTCTCGTAGCGACAACTATCATTGAATCAGGGATAGACATACCCAATGCCAATACCATCGTCATCATCGATGCACATTTGTTTGGTCTTGCTCAGCTGCATCAATTACGTGGGCGTGTCGGCAGATCATCACAACAAGCTTATGCTTATATGTTTGTTTGTGACCCGAAATACGCGACTCCGCAAGCATTGGCAAGGCTAGAGGCTATTGCTTCACATGATAATTTGGGCCAAGGGGCGCAGCTCGCTATTCAAGATCTCGAAATCAGAGGGGCAGGCCATATTCTAGGCAAACAACAAAGTGGGCATGTTGATGCCATAGGTCTTTCTCTCTATTGCAAGCTTCTTAGTCAAAAGACCAGTCACATAGCTAACGAAACACAAGTTCATTGTCAACTCGACATCGACGCATATTTATGCAGTGATTGCCTGCCTGATTCAAATGAACGCCTTAATTTGTATCAAAAGATCTTTCATGCACCAAGTATCAGTGAAATACATATCCTTCAACAACACTTTATGGAAAGATTTGGCGTCCTTCCTCAAGCAACAGAAAATCTATTTGTACTTGAATCTCTCAAACGTCTCATGCAAGAAAAAGGCATAAACTCAGTTAGACAAGACGGTAAGGCCATTACAATGGATGTGGCTGAAACTGTGTCTATAGATCATGCTCAGCTCGTGGCTGCTTTGCAAAAGCCATCAAATGGCCTTAATTTAATTAATAAGTCCTCATTTAGAATAACGGTCACTGATTCGCCGCTCACGGCTGTTAAAGAATGCATTGATACAATATGCACTTGAGATATACAGTCAGTTCGCCTATATTAACATCACAAATAGATTGAGGGTTTATGAATAAAGAAATCACCATAGCATTAACAGGAGCTTGTGGACGAATAGGCTACCAATTTTGTTTTCAAGCTCTTAGCAATAAGCTTTTTGGGGAAAATACAAAAATCAATTTTCGTTTAATAGATATGCCCTCTTTTGAGTCTAAGTTAATGGGGATCAAACTTGAGCTAAATGATTGTGCCAATGACTCCCTGGGCTATGTGACGACGCACACTGACTTTAATAAGGGAATACAGGAAGCTGACTGGATTATTCTCATAGGATCTAAACCCAGAACACGAGGAATGGAAAGATCTGATTTATTAAAACAAAATGCAGATATATTCAAAGAACAAGGACGTAGCATCAATCGACTTGCTAAATCCACTGCTCAAGTCATAATTGTTGGAAACCCTGCTAATACAAATGCATCAGTTATACATCAATACGCTCCACAACTTGAATCGAATCAAATCTTTTCGTTAATGACATTAGATGAGAACCGCGCAAGATCACTTTTAGCAGAGAAGGCAGGGATTTCCCCTAAGGAAATCCAAAGTCTTATCATATTCGGCAACCATTCAAGAACAATGTTTCCAGACATCTATCACGCACAACTTGCTGATGGATCCTTACTCACAGACCTTATCAATGACGCGGATTGGATGATTAATGATTTTATTCCTAAAGTTCAAGGTCGTGGTTCTGAGGTAATTCAATTATTAGGACAGTCAAGTGCTGCTTCTGCAGCAAACAGTGTGTGCGACTTGATAACCTATCTTTCAGCTCCTTCTAGCCGTATATTTTCAGCTGGGATTATTTCAAAAGGTGAATATGGCTCTATGCCAGGAACATGCTTTTCAATGCCTTGCCAAATGACAAAAGATGGTTTAAAAGTTATAACGGAATGGACACACGGTGCTGTTGCAAAAAAATATATACAACGTACTATCGATGAACTTAATGCAGAATATGGACAACTAAAACAACATGATACATCACATTGACCCAGTGGCCTTTAATTTTATTGTGCCTGTCCGCTGGTATGGCCTCAGTTACCTATTAAGCTATCTGATTGCAGCATATCTCGTGCCAAGGTACTTTTTTTCAAGACATATACAACATGCAAAGTGGGATGACAAAATAGCCCAGTATTTACTCATTGCTATCATAGGAGGACGTATAGGGCACATGCTTTTTTATGAATTCAGCCATTTTGTCTATCAACCGATCTCTATCCTTAAAATTTGGCAAGGTGGACTGTCATTTCATGGCGCTGTACTGTTTCTGTCAATTTATCTATTCCATGAGTCAAAGTATCGTTTAGAAAAGTTCCTCCAAATATCAGACCTTCTCTGCTTGTGCGCTCCAGTAGGTCTTTTTTTTGGGCGCATAGCAAATTTTATCAACAGTGAGTGTTATGGCAAGCTAACTCAAATGCCTTGGAATGTTCAGTTCATGTACGTTGATGGATTACCGAGACATCCAGTACAATTGTATGAAGCGACTCTTGAAGGTCTTATTTTAGGCTCAATTCTGTGGTTGTTTTATAGAAAAAGTAAAAAAGGACAAACTCCAGGATATATCACTAGCAGTTTTCTTATATTATATGCCGTCTTTCGTTTTTTCGTCGAGTTCTGGCGTGAGCCCGATGGTGTAATCGATTTTTTAGGTATGATAATAAGCTATGGCCAATTATACTCAATCCCTCTGATGATAAGCGGCTGCTACCTTCTGTATAGGTCAATGTGTATGAATGCCATATTCATGCGAGATCAACTCGATAAAAAGCACTAACAACGCACCGATAATCGTTAGTCGGTAAGGGCTTGACTGATTCTGCTTGCGTGTTGAAAGAAGACAGGATGTCCCTAAATATATAAATAAGGCACATGAAAACATTTCAACCCAATTGGTGTAGCCACCAGTGTGAAAATCAAACATTGCAAAACCCATTGCACCCAAAATAAGACCAATAGGTGTTAACGTTGAGAATAGGATTAAGGCAAGTTGAGAGATCCATTGACGAAAAATTGAAAACGCATTGATGACTACCAGAGATTCAAGCCATTTATGTATTGCAATAGCGGAAAAGAAGACCCAATACAAACTATTGCTATTTAGAAAACCCAGTGCGACTCCTTCACTGAGCGAATGTATGCTTAAAAGCCCTGTAACACTTACAATAAGACTCCTATCTACTTTTTTTTGTAAACGACCACAGCACAGCCTATCACAGTCATCATTCGTTATACGCAGTGATATTCGTCTATAACAGCTCGATAAAAAAGCAAAAAAACAAACAAGTAATATAATAATGATAAGCGTATATATCGGACTTTGACCGGCATAACTTGAATGAGCGTATATCTCTGGCAAAAGATGAAAAAATCCTACACCTAACAGGATACCATCTGTCAGATCATTTAAACTCGAATAAAACTTTTGCTGAGTTAGAATGCCCCGACCAGAAGTGAACCGCATGATAATCATAGCTGGAAAATAGGTTAAAATAAATAAGAGAATAGCTGAGCTATAAACTGAAAACATGGGGAATCCTGGTTTATGTGTTGAACTAAGACAATATATCAAAGCAATAAACTCATGTCAAAGAGCTAAGATGTACTGCCTTCCCCCTCTTTATCTGCCTTTTCTATCATTTTATCAAGATCAACAGGCTTACTTTCCTCTTCATCTTTTGTCTTTTGTGGATATGACTGCATGATTAAATAATGATCATTAAGCTTTGGCTTCATTGCTTCTAACTTCGCTATAGTAGGAGATATGGAATCAATGTTTATAGCCTGATAAAGTTGTTTTTCATCACTTACAATTGATGCTGTCGCATTGTTTAATCGATAAAGTATTTTTTTTATATTCGAAGACAAGATGGACATTTGTTGATTACTGCGCGTTTTCATCTGATCCTCGAGCATATACTTGAGAACATAGTAGGCACACAACTCTAAATAGTATTTTTCAGTATCACCTAAATCTCTTTTATCTGCTAGATAGGCGTCTAAAGCATCATAAAACCACTTGCTTTGGGATGAGATCTGAGTTGAAAGAGCATCACGTACATCCTTAAGTGATTTTTCATTGATGACTATTGATACCAATGCAGGCAAATCAAAAGGGACAATGACTTCATTAATTTTCTGAATCAGCATGCTTGGCAGTTGTTCGATAAACTTACAATGAACCTTATAATTGTCGACTATATTTTCTTTAGAAAGACTATAGAATTGGCCCATTTCTTCTGTATGGTTATCATACTCCGTATTTATCTCATCTATAGCTTTTGCTGAAAATTTAACTTTATCCTGCAACTGAGGATCTTTTTGTATTATATCGTAATTTAAATTATCCATTAACGTCTTGAACTGTTCTGATTTAGTGGAATAGAATTCTTGACAGTGATTGCAACTTGCTCTGAAAACAAATACAGGTGACATAACCCGGATAAAAACACCTAACTGCCCGCATTCGGCCATGGAGATAAAAACAGCAGGATGATTAATAGCTTTGTCAGATACAATATCTTTCAAGTCTTCGTGCATCCACATATAGTTGTAAAAGTTTATGACAGTCATGTATATGTCCTTGTGTCTATGCTGTTAGTATACACACAAAGAGATGTATGCATCAGAATTAATCACAATATCCTTTAAATACAGAGACCTATATCAGCACATTAAGTTTAACCGGTCATTGAAACTATCTGAAAATTCGTTATAATGGAGCTAATAAATACTACAGGATAGATATGCCTACTCTTCAGGAAATCAACAATCATTTCTCAGAACTTTTATCATCATTCAGAAGCTCCTTTACAGATATAAGAAAGATATTTACAAACAAATACACAAAGTTATCAATACACCCTGAGGCTCTTGCCGTTCTTAAAGGTGCCTTAAGTGAAATAGTCACGCAAAAGCCGTGTAAAACGGCTAGTCAGCATGACCTAAATAGAAGTACACCGGATACGATGAAATATTATTATGAAGGGGGCTCAATTAGTCGTGAAGATCTCAGGCTGAAACTCAAGGGAGATAGCAATGACCCGACCTCTCAGCATGGCAGGTTTGCAAATATTCCAGCACAAAATTACGCACTCGATTACAATGGAACTATTAACACTTCAAGTGACATACCCTATACGTTACAGGACGGTCAATTTTTTACAAAATATACATATAATGATAAGAATCAGTTGCTTATTCAAAGCACAGTTCTGTACGATGCTCTCGGGCACACCACTGAGGGGAGAACGACTAGACTGAATGATAACGATGAATTTTACGATTCTACCGATCAGAGTTATACAAAAGGGCTCTGGAATAGCAGGCAAATAGAGGACTTCTATGAAAAAGGAGTACAACCGACACTCACTCAAGATAGAAATGTAGTTGCATGTTTAATTGGTCGCATCACATACAAGATAGATGAACGAGGTGATGTCACACTCGAGGATATAGAGTGTCATTCACATAAAAGGTTACAAGGACTTGTAGCACCGATGCTACTGGGTTCAGTATTTAATATTATTCAAGCTTCTATATTAAAAGAAAAGGCAAAATATATACAGAAGATACTGGCACAATCAGACGAAGAATTTAATATTGAAAAAAATGACAAAAAAACAGAACTGGGCAAGTGGCACCAAGGGATTCCTGTAGTTGAAAAAACTATCGCAGAGCTCAAAGATATGTTTCTGTTGTCTAT
>CAZMRQ010000024.1:18518-21990 GCA_964568795.1 uncultured Gammaproteobacteria bacterium
TTCTGCTCGTACTGAGGGAATTGAGTCAAAATCATCACTGACTCAAATTATATCGCCTCGAGTTTATGTGATACAGCTGCTGCTTTTACTTGCACTGTTCATCCCATTTGCAATTGTTAATTATAGTACAGCTACTATGATAGCAGTATGGCTTATTCCTTGTGTCATGTATGTGTTCGAGAGCACTTGGCATCCAAAGTTTTCTACCAACATAAGCCCGCCTCAAAAACTTGCTTTCTTAGTAACCGCATGTGCATTTCTCTATTCAGCCATTTACAGCCCTTTACCTCATGCAGTCATAGCACTAGGGGTTCTTGTCAATAGCTTGTTAACACCTGTTGATTCATCCTTTTATAATTGGCTGAAGTTAAATGTATCCATTTCAGCGCAACTTTTACTGTACCAAATTAAGTCCATATCGGTACATAACATTAACTTTTTAAGTAAAAGATTATTAATGCATCAGATACCTGAGCCAAATCCTCGTGAAGTGATGAGAAAGATAGTTGAAAATGCACAGAAGCAACATGTGCCACCCATAGTCTTTCCTTCACCATAAGAATAGTATGCGCTTTGAACTAAATACAATACGCGTAACGTTCTGGTCTGAAGAAACAGGCTATGCAGTTATTCAAGCTAAAAGCCATGAAAACAAGTCAGTGACAGTCACAGGTCATCTCCCCTACTCTATATCTCCCGGTGAGCAACTTATTTGTGAGGGTGAATTAGTACAACATCCAAAGTTTGGCGAGCAATTAGCAGCTGAACAAATTACAATAGAGCTCCCTAAAACTACTGACGGTATTTTTCGTTTTCTTAAATCAAATAAACTTAAAGGAATTGGCGAAGTTTATGCCAAAAAGCTGGTCAAGAAATTTGGTGTCAGCCTTTTTCACGTGATTTCTGAATCACCTGAAAAGTTACTTGAAATAAGTGGATTCGGAACTAAGCGGTTGAATCAAGTGATGTGTAGCTGGCGTGAAAACCAAGCATTGGCTGAGATCATTGCATTTTTACAATCACACGGGCTAGGAGCTCAACGCGCAGAAAAAATCTACCGTCACTACGGGGATCAAGCTGTTGCAGTACTTAAAAATAATCCTTACCAATTAATTGATGACCTGTCTGGGATTGGTTTTAAAATAGCTGATAATTTGGCACAATCTCTTGGCATTAAAGCAAATTCATTTGATAGAATGTGTGCTGGGTCTCACTATTTAATCGACCAAGCATCACAAAATGGTCACACATACATGACTTTAAGCGACCTAAGTTTCCAACTAGCTGAGCTTTTAGATATTGCCATGTGTGAATCATCACGCTTTTGTCATGAGTTTGAAAATACAAAAGGCATTAAACGTCTTGATGATAAAATATTCTTATTAAGTCATTACCAAGCAGAACGTGGATGCGCTGATTTACTGATGCAGCGTACTCATATAAATGCAAAGGCTTCCCAGAAGCTGCATCGTAGCAATGCCATAGCTGCATTTTTATCTGAACAGCAACACCAATTGACTCACGAGCAAATCTCAGCTATCAGCATGTCTGGCAATCAACATGTGAGTATACTTACTGGCGGCCCAGGTGTCGGCAAAACAACTACTGTCAGAGCAATCATTCACTGTTTAGAACATGCTGGAGAAAAGGTGATGCTTGCTGCGCCTACAGGACGCGCAGCAAAAAGATTAAGCGAAAGCACAGGCCGTGCCGCCATGACCATTCATCGGTTGCTTAAGTACGACCCAACTACCGGCGGATTTATTCACAATCAAGACAACCCTATCAAGGCTAATTTTGTTATAATAGATGAGGTGTCCATGGTGGACATACTGCTAATGTATCACCTTCTCATTGGCACATCCTTGCGAACTAGCCTACTTATGGTAGGCGACCCTGATCAACTTCCATCAGTTGGTCCAGGTGCTTTGCTTCGTGATTGCATTGACTCAGCCATTTTTCACTGCACACATTTAACCAAGATCTTTCGTCAGGCAGGACAATCTTACATAGTTAAAAACGCTTACAGAATTAAAGAAGGAAAATTCCCTATAAAAACTGAGGAAAATACTGATTTCAGCATTCATTACGTCAACAACAGTGATGCAATAGCTGACACTATAACCGCCACTGTCCAAACACTGTTAGATGAAGGGCACTCTATTTATGATGACATCCAGGTTCTTACTCCCATGCACAAGGGACGCTCTGGAACTGTTCGACTTAATGCAATCATTCAAAAAATTTGCCAAACATCGCATATTTCTATCGAAAAATATGGCCGCGAATTTTTTATTGGAGATAAAGTCATACAACTTAAAAACAATTACGATAAGAATATATTTAATGGCGATATTGGCTGGATAGAGGATATTAATCATGAGCGAGAGATTATGCACATACAAATGATCGGACAAACACTTATTTATCAATTTGATGAGCTCGATCAACTGCAAATTGCCTACGCTACCAGTATTCATAAAAGCCAAGGTTCTGAATACCCTATTGTTATTATCGCTTGTGCCAGTGAGAACTATATGCTTTTGAACAGAAAGCTCATTTATACAGCCATAACAAGAGCTAAGAAAAAAGTTATCTTTGTTACCCAAGCAAAAGCTGTGGCTTTAATGTTATCTCCGACGCGAGATTTATCACGATCAACGATGTTATCTCAATGGTTGCAAAACGCATTGACTTCCACATATTAGCACTATATAGTTAACGAAAATATGGAAAGAATAACCATGTATATCAACATATCACGTGCCTCAAATTTTTTAGATTTCAAAAGTTGTTCTAGATTTTTATCCAGCAGTAGACAATCAGTCAAAAGCTGGGTAAGCAGTGCGTTCCAATCATTCAAACGCACTGTAAATAATCCACTTCAACCTCTTTCTGAATTTTGGCTCGAGTTCAAACAAGGGCATGCTGATCTACAAGAGAATTTGAATTCGGAGATGGCTGAGAAGCGTACGCCAATTAGTTATGCAATTTTAATGTGGCTGAATATCTTTGCTCTATTACAAGTTGCCATGGTTTATAGCAATTCCATGATTGCACTACAAAATATCATGATGAGCGGGATAAATCTATCAGCTGCTTACAGTATCGTGGCATGGGTAGCTTTCTATCAATCTATACAATTTATTCTTGAAATAACACTAACCTCTTTTATGGGTCGCATGTTCAATGGTGTACGATCTAAGATGTATTCCCCCATACAGAGTCTACTTAAACACAATAAACTTAAGTGGCTCACAAATCAGGTGGGAGACAGCAATAATCCTGGAGATGTTTTTGTAGATCAATCCGAGAACGCATCTGGCATTATTATCGGAGGAGCCGCAGCAGTACTATCCAGCCTGTTTGCTCTCACTCAGAATATGTATATATTTTGCTCAATGCTCTATATGAACAGCACAGTATTTCCTCTTGTTTATGTATCAATCATGCTTCTTGTTCCTATCATCAC
>CAZMRQ010000025.1:0-21583 GCA_964568795.1 uncultured Gammaproteobacteria bacterium
AGAGTATAGGAACATATACAACACAGAAAGGCCACATGAAGGGTTAAATAGGGTGGCACCAATGGCGTATTATGATAGTATTAAGAGTGAGGCCTTTTTGTCTCAAAACATCTGAACCCATACAGTTGTATTGACAAATAGTAAAAAAGTATATAAATTGCTTAGGATATTAAATGACATATTCTAACAAACAATTTCCGGAGATAAGACTATGGCCGTGCCAAAAAGTAAAATTTCTCGTTCTAAGAGAGGGATGAGAAGAGGTGCTAAACAATTATTTAAACCTAGGTTGTTAACTACTGATCCAGAAACTGGGGAAGCTCATCGTAGGCATCATATTTCAGCCAGCGGCTATTATAAAGGCAAACAAATGATACAAGTTGCCATTGCAGAGCCAAAATCTGAAAAGACAGGTCATGAAGAGTGATATCAATATTGCAGTTGATGTAGATACAGGCGATATTTCACAGAGTGACATCTTAATAAGTTGCAGGAGATTTCTTGAGGGTTCAAGTAGTTCTCTAATACTTTGTGGAGACAGCGATATCATCAATAAGAATATTGACGATTGGGGCCGACTTAAGGATCAAGTTCAAGTCATTCATGCGAATGAGTCACTGACAATGGATATGTCTCCTTCCCATGCTTTGCGAAGGCTAAAATCATCGAGCATGCACCATTGTTTGCGTTTAGTCAAAGAGGGTAAGGCTCATGCAGCTGTGTCAGCTGGCAATACTGGGGCCTTAGTTGCGATAGCCACATTCTCTTTGGGGTATTTCCAGTCTGTACGTCGTCCGGCAATATGCACACAATTGCCCACTCGATCTGGCCCTCTTTTGATGCTAGATCTTGGTGCTTGTGTGGATTGTAAGCCAGAGGACTTGCTTGTGTTTGCTCTGCTTGCACAAGAACTAGCTAAAGCTATAGGTTATAAGTCACAGTCTTGTGCTCTATTGAATGTTGGCCATGAACAAATGAAAGGGAATAGTCTAGTAAAAGAGGCATGCAAATTACTTGAGAGGTATGTTGCTGACTTTGTAGGAAACGTGGAGCCAACGCAATTATTTTCTCGTCCAGCAGATATTATAGTCACTGATGGATTTAGTGGGAATCTAGTGCTTAAGTCACTTGAAGCAACTATGAAGTACGCTATGTCCTTGGTTAAGGAATCAATTTCTAAAAGTGTGTTATTAACGCTATTGTCACCGTTTATTAAGTCTCGGTTTAAGAGAACATTTTCTCATGTGCATCCTGACAACTATAATGGAGCAGTCCTTCTTGGCCTAAGAGGCATTGTTGTCAAAAGCCATGGCATGACATCTGTGAATGGTTTTCTTTATGCCATATCAGAGGCTGAACAGTTGATCAAGCATGATTTCTTGTCTCGTACTGAAAAAGTTCTGTGCCAGTTTGAACAATCACAAGTTGTTTGACTCATGCTAGGATGATGCACTCAATTTGTCACATTCTGTGGACTAACGTCATTGTTGTTTATCACAGCAGATAAAGTATAAGATGCTATTGACCCGAGTGGTATTTGTGATCAATGCACGGGGGCAGAGGTTAATTAAAGGAGATAGTGAATGGAAAGAGTTGAAAATAAAAAACGTGTTCTTATTACTGGGGGGAGCAGAGGTATCGGTTGGGCTACAGCAAAAGCACTGAGTCAGGAATATAGAGTGGCTGTCACAGCTACTTCACTACAAAGTCTGACCCATCTAAGTCAATACCCTCTGATATCGGGGATTGCCTATGAATTTGGTCATCAAACAGATATGCCGTCATTATGGCAACATGCCACTGATCTGCTTGAGGGCGAGCCAGATATTCTTATTAATAATGCTGCTATGACAGATGACACATTAATGATTCGAATGAAGCATGATAGCTGGCAAAAAGTCATTGATGTGAATTTGACCGCAGTATTTAAGCTATCTCAGTTAGCTGTCAAATCAATGATGAAAAAGCGTTGGGGAAGAGTCATTAACATGTCATCTGTTGTGGCACAATGTGGTAATGTGGGTCAGGCCAATTACATTGCTGCTAAGGCAGGGATAGAAGGGTTGACTAAAGCCATGGCCCTTGAAACAGCAAAAAGAGGCATCACAGTGAATGCAGTATCCCCTGGTTTTATTGCTACAAAAATGACTGAAGGACTAGGCGATGAGTTGATAAGTCAAATTATTCAAAAAATACCTATGGGCCGTGTGGGACAAGTTAATGATGTTGTGGGGTTGATTGAATATTTAATTTCAGAGAATGCAAGTTATATGACTGGACAGGTCTTGCATGTTAATGGAGGCCTTCACTTAGCATAGTTTTATAATCTGATACAAAAACTCTTGGCAAAATATTCATAATAGATTATCATGCCGATATTAAATGATATGGGGGAGACTATAATGACTGATCATAGCGATAAAATTAAACAAGTAATTATTGAACGTTTAGAACTCACCGAAGATGAGTTGACACTTGATTCAGATATTCAGAAAGATCTTGGCGCTGACTCGCTGAGTGTTGTAGAACTCATCATGGAGCTTGAGGATGCATTTAATATTGAGATACCTGATGAAGAGGCAGAGAAATTGCGTACTATTCGCGATGTAGTCGAATACGTTGATGCAAAGTTATCTGAGAGCAACGTTTAGGTGATGATTTGCTTCAACGTGTTGTCATTACAGGACTAGGAACTGTTAATCCTTTAGCAACTAATGTTGAGGATACTTGGGATGCTATTGCAAATGGTCGATCTGGTATAAAACCTTATTATTCTAATGTTCGTGATATTGATATTTCAGTTGCAGGGACATTGGCAGAAGACACGCTTGAATACAGTCTTCTCTCGACACATGAAAAAAAACAGTATGATCACTTTATCCATTATGGTATTTTTGCTGCTGAGCAAGCTGTGAAGGATTCTGGTATCGATTTTTCAATCATAGACCCTTACAAAGTTGGTGTGATGATGTCCTCAGGTGTGGGTGGGCTTGAGTTTCTTGATAGTAATATAACAAAGCTACGAACTAGAGGCGCTCGACGGGTGTCTCCCTATTTGATTCCAGGTATGATTATCAATATGCTTTCTGGGGCTATTTCATTACGTTATGGTGTAAAAGGTTTGAGCTACAGTGTTGTGTCAGCTTGTAGTTCCTCAGCTCATGCTATAGCAACAGCTGCTCGTCATATACAGTTTGGTGATGCAGATATGATTATCGTTGGCGGTGCTGAAAAAGCTATTACCGATATAGGTATAAGTGGGTTTTCTGCTTTGCGTGCTTTGTCTAAGTCCGATGATCCGCTAACAGCTTCGCGCCCTTGGGACAAAGACCGGGATGGATTTGTCATGTCAGATGGTTCTGCAGCCTTAATTTTAGAGAGTGAATCGCATGCTCGCAAGCGAGGTGCTCATATCTATGCGGAGTGCTCCGGTATTGGATTGAGTTCCGATGCGTATCATATCGTGAAACCAGATGTTTCTTGCCAAGGGGCAAGGCACTGTATGACTATGGCCTTAAAGTCAGCTGGAATCGAGCTAGGTGAAGTTGATTATATTAATGCACATGCTACATCAACACGTTTGGGCGATCCGGTCGAACCTGTTGCTGTAGAGTCGATTGATAAAGATGCTGCTAGAAGGGTTGCTATGTCATCGACGAAGTCAATGCATGGGCATCTTTTAGGTGCAACTGCTGCTCTTGAGGCACTCATCACTATTAAATCAATTGAGAAGAATATTGTGCCACCAACGATCAACTGTATTGAACCAGATTTTAATACTGTTATCAATTTAGTACAAAACCAGGCACAAGAGAGAAAAGTTGATTTAGCAATGACTAATTCTTTTGGTTTTGGTGGCACAAATGTTTCAATTGTATTGAGGAGTTATAATGAATAGGTTAAGAATGACCACTTGTTTCTTACTTCTGACCCTGTTTACATCAGGTGCTATAGTCATATTGTTTTTTAGCATTGGCTATTTCACCGATTATACAACAAATAATTCTGAGACAACTGTCATTGACATCAGTAAAGGATCAACAGCTCAGTCATTGGCCATACAGCTTGAGAACAGTCGCATTATCAGTCATCCATTTTCTTTTAGAGCAAGGCTTATGATCAAGGGGCTCGATAAAAGAATTAATCACGGTGAGTTTCAAGTTAATGCGCATATGGAAATCAAAGATTTGATTAGAAATATAACTCATGCTAGAAATCTTCAACATCCTTTCACAATTATTCCTGGCGAGCGTTGGGACTTAATACGTCATAAAATTTTAAAAACTACAATGAAGCCGCTTACTGAGGGTGAGTCTAGGAAATTACAAGGACAGGCAGTGAGCCTAGAAGGTCTTTTTTCACCTAATACTTATTACTATACCAAAGGTCAACCAGTTTATGAGATACTAAAAATTGCCAAGTTGAAACAGATGGATGTTTTATACTCAGTTTGGCATAATAGGGCATCGAATCTATTGTATACATCACCAACTAGTATCTTGGTTGTGGCTTCTTTGCTTGAAAAAGAAACTCATGATATTAAAGAACTATATAAAATATCGCGCGTTATACATAATCGTCTAAATGCAAGGATGTTACTGCAGATTGATGCGGCAGCTATATATGCTAATATTCGACAAAATAAACTGAACTCAGAAAAGGGGCTCACTACTAAGCACATACAGACGGTCGATCCCTATAACACTTATAGATATTTAGGCCTTCCGCCAGGACCAATTTGTATGGTGTCTGAACAGGCTATACATGCTGCTGCACATCCAGAGGAAGGGAGTTGGTATTACTATAGAACAGTCGATGGGAAGCAACATGTTTTTTCAAATAGGTTCACAGAACATTTAAAAGTAGGTAGTAAATAAAATGGATTATCAAGGTCAATTCATCAGTTTTGAAGGTGTTGAAGGAGTAGGTAAGTCAACAGTAATTCGTCATATCTATCAGTGGTTAAAAAGTCATAATATTCCTGTTGTTAAGACGCGTGAGCCTGGAGGTACGACAGTAGCTAATAAAGTACGGAAATTGCTGTTGGAAAATAGCCGAGAGAAATTAACTATTCCTTCAGAAGTTTTGTTAATGTTTGCATCGCGTTCCCAGCATGTCGAGCGCTATATTAGGCCACATCTTGCTCGTGGAACTTGGGTGCTTACTGATAGATTTGTTGATTCGAGTTATGCTTATCAAGCAGGAGGCCGAAATGTGCCAGATCATATCATCGAGTGTTTAGATCAATGGGTTTGCAAACAATGCCAGCCGGATAGAGTATTTATTCTTGATTTATCAATTGAAGCTTCACGACGTCGTATTAAGAATCGCTCACCAGATCGAATCGAGAGTGAACACGATCAGTTCTTTAGTCTTGTTAGGAAAGCATTCCTAGATCGTGCATCACAAAACAAAGACCGTATGTGTGTTATTGATGCTGATAGAAAACTGTCTTGTGTTATAGAGGAAGTGAAAAATCATCTTTCAGGGTATATCAATGTTAACAAAGATAGTTAAGCTTGCAGAACAGATACATTCAGGCCAAGTAGGTCAATGCTGGATATGTCATGGTCTACTCCCTTGTGAGCAAATTCGACAATTTGCTGAGGCAGTATTTTGTCCTGAGCGCTGTGGTGTCTGCCAATCATGTCAGTTATTTCAGATGGGAGAGCACCCTGATTATCATCTGTTAGAGCCAGCTGAAAATCAGGGGATACATATCGACTCTGTTAGAAGCATGATTTCATCTGTGAAAAAACAGTCCTATACATCAAGGCACCTTGTAGTCATTTCACAAGCTCAGCTCCTAAATGATGCATCATGTCATGCACTGTTGAAAACATTAGAAGAAAGTCAATTTGTATGGTTTATATTGTTTGTCAATAATGTAGACGAAGTGCTTCCAACGATAAGGAGTCGGTGTCAGATCATCTCACAAGATGACGCGGAAGCCATCGATGTGAAACAAATAGAATTATTTGAGAATGGGATAAATCAAAGTCCCTCATCCTGCATTAAGCTCTGGTCTAAGCACAATCTAACACCCGAGCAGGTTCTCTCATGCGCACTCTATTGGTGTAAAATGCAGTATATGAAGCAACCTTCTAGGCATCAATGGTGTGATTTATTTGATAAGTTAGTGCATTGGCAAAAATTACATCAACAAAAAAACAATATGACTTATGAATTGATGTTAGAGAGAATTATTCACGGCTGTTTGTCTATGTTGTACATTTGTCAGTTAGATGCACTTGAAAAAAAAGCATAAGCCCCTATATTGGTATTACCTATTAACTTTGGAGTTCATCATGAATTTAAAACCGTTGGGAGCAAGACTAATAGTCGAGACTCAGGACGAAACAATAACTGAAAGTGGTATAGTTATTCCTGATACAGCAGAAAAAGATCGTCCACAACAAGGCAAAGTACTTGCAGTTGGCACAGATCGTTCTGGTGACAAAGAAAGATTACTAGATGTAGTTGTCGGAGATCGAATATTATTTGGCAAATATTCAGGTACTGAAATTAAATTTACAGGTGAAAGCTTTCTTATTCTTAAAGAAGAGGATGTTTTGGCTGTTATTGAAGAATAGAGGAGATTATTAAAATGAATGCAAAAATATTAACATATGACCATGAAGCACTAATGAAGATGCTGGATGCTGTCAACCAGATGGCAAAAGCTGTCAGCAAGACTCTTGGCCCAGCAGGACGGAATGTCATTATGCAGTCTTCTTTTGGGAGCCCTAAAATTACTAAAGATGGTGTGTCTGTTGCAAAAGAAATTAAATTTGAAGACAATCTTTACAACACCGCAGTTGAGGTGGTACGAGAAGCTGCAACGAAAACAAATGATGTGGCAGGTGATGGAACGACGACAGCTACAGTGCTTGCGCGCGCAATCATGTCTGAGGGTGTGAAAGCTATCTCAGCTGGTATGAATCCAATGGAGCTTAAAAAAGGAATAGATATGGCTGCTGCAACTATTGTTGAGGAGCTTAAAAAACTTTCTATTCCATGTAATGATTCAGAGTCTATTCGTCAAGCGGGTGAAATATCAGCTAATGATAAGGCAATCGGTGAAATCATAGCTAAGGCAATGAGTGTTGTGGGGCAAGAAGGAGTCATTACTGTTGAGGAAGGCTCTGGACTTAGTAACGAGCTAAACACAGTGGATGGAATGCAGTTTGATCGTGGCTATTTATCAGCGTATTTCGTTAATAACCAACAAAGTATGACGGCAGAATTAGAGAATCCTCTCATTTTGATTGTAGACAAGAAAATATCAAATGTCAGAGAAATGCTGCCTTTGTTAGAATCAGTCGCTAAGTCAAGCAGACCTTTGTTAATCATAGCTGAGGAAGTTGAAGGTGAAGCATTAGCCACTTTAGTAGTTAACTCAATGCGTGGTATTTTTAAAGTTGTCGCAGTAAAAGCTCCAGGCTTCGGTGACCGTCGTAAAGCTATGATGCAAGATATTGCTATTTTAACTAACGGTAGAGTTATCTCTGAAGAGGTTGGCCTCAAGCTAGACAATGCTACTCTTGATGACTTAGGCAGCGCTAAACGTATTGTAGTGACAAAGGATGATACAACTGTGATTGATGGAACGGGCAGTGAAGAAGAAATCAACGGCCGTGTCAAGCAAATAAAAGTTGAGATTAAAGCTGCAAATTCTGATTATGACAAAGAAAAGCTGGAAGAGCGTCTGGCAAAGCTTGCTGGCGGTGTCGCGGTTATTAAAGTAGGTGCGCCGACAGAGATAGAGATGAAAGAAAAGAAAGCCAGAGTTGAAGACGCATTAAATGCTACAAGAGCTGCGGTGGAAGAAGGTGTTGTTCCTGGTGGTGGTGTTGCCCTTATCAGAGTTTCAAAATCTTTGGACACATTGCGAGGTGAAAATGAAGACCAAACTATGGGTGTGAATATTGTCAAACGTGCCTTAGGGTCTCCATTGCAACAGATAGTAGATAATGCAGGAAGTGATGGTGCAGTTGTTCTAAATCAAGTACGTAATGGAAAGGGAAACTACGGTTATAATGCTGCTAAAGCAGAGTACGGTGACCTGGTCGATTTAGGGATTATTGATCCAACTAAAGTGACACGAACCGCTATTCAAAATGCGGCTTCTGTAGCTGGGATGTTGTTGACAACAGCATGTGTCGTTACAGATACACCTAAAGCGGAGAAAGAAGGTGATACTTCTGGTGCAATGGGCGGTATGGGCGGTATGGGCGGCATGGGTGGCATGCCGGGCATGATGTAATTTTTTAACTATAAAAGAAAAAGGGCTTCTGCCCTTTTTCTTTTTATTTGGATTGAGATATGAATAAGAGGTTATTATCGATAAGTTGGTCATTTACGTGGCGTTTTTTGATAATTATTAGTGTAGGTATTTTTTTATATATGCCTATTTTAGATTACACTCATAGGTTGATGTCAACTGGTTTACTTTTTGAAGTATTAAAGTCAATTATGGGAATCTCTTTTATCATTAGTACAGTGATGATTACATTCATGTGGTTAATCAAGAAAAAAGTTATTGTTGGAAGTAAATGAGTTTGGCCAGGGGCAGAATCGAACTGCCGACACGAGGATTTTCAGTCCACTGCTCTACCAACTGAGCTACCTAGCCAATGATGATATTTAAACAGGATTTAGTGCGCCGGTCAATATAAAATGACATGAGCATGCAATTAATCTATAACTGATGACTTGCTGTGAAAGGCTGTGGTCTTGTTATTTCAATTTTCTCGATTCGTCTTTTCTGCGATGCTATGATTTTTATACGAAACCCATCAATGATAACTAGTTCGTCAGGTTGAGGTATATGGTCAAAATGCGCGCCGACTAATCCGCCAATTGTATCAAAGTAATTATCATCAAATGAACTTTCAATAGACTCATTGAGTAAAGATATTTCTGTAGTTGCATCGATGAGAAAGGAATTTTCATCGATTGTGATAATCGCTTGTTCTTCTGTTTGATCCTTTTCATCTTCAATTTCACCTATAATTTCTTCAATTATATCTTCAATTGTGACTAAACCACTGACGGCACCATATTCATTGATAACTGCAGCCATATGCGCATGTTCTTGCCTAAGTTCTCGTAATAGATGGTCGATACGTTTTGAGTCTGGTGTGACATGGCACGTATGCATAAGTTCTTTAAATTCGTGTAGATAGTGTTTTTCTTTCATAGCAAAATTATGCTTAACAGCCAATAATGATGTGAGTAAGTCTTTTGTTAGAAGAATGCCAATAGGCTTCATTTCATCGTCGTCTAGAATAATAAATCGCGAATGCTTCGTTTGGCGAATTATATCTATAACATCATTTACAGCACACGATAGTGTGAAAAAAACCATGCGTGACTTAGGCGTTTGAATGTCTCTTACTTGTGTATTAGATACATCTAAAATACGGCTGATGAAATGTGCCGCGTCTGCATCAATAATTTGATTCTGACAATATTTATCGACTAGTTGATGTAGGTCATCAATTTTATGATGTCCGGTAAATTTAAGGAGATTTTTAATATACTTGATGGGATTTCTCATGATAGGTAGGGGTTGTTAATATTAAAATGGCTAAGGATGTTTGCTTCTGTATTTTCCATCTTTAGAGCTTCGCTCTCTGTTTCGTGGTCATAGCCACACATATGTAGTATGCCATGAATAAACAAGTGCATCGCATGGTGACTTAGAGGTTTATGTTGAGTCAACGCTTCTTTGACGATAATATCATAACAAAAACAAATTTCACCATAATAGAGATTCTCGTGATTCTGTTTGTGTGTCAGATGGCTCTGATGTGAGGGATAAACAAAAGTAAGCACATTTGTGGGTTTGTTGGTTCCGCGATACTTTAAGTTTATCTCAGTCATTTTCTCTGTTTGTAAATCAACTAATGAGATGACGCACGAGGCATTAATGAATTGCATGGTATACATAGCGATAGCAGTCATATCCTTTTCTGATAGTCCATATCTTGAAAGATCTATAGAATAATCAATCTCGCAAGAATTATTAGCGCTCATTGTAAGCCTTTATTATCTCTGAGATGAGGGGATGTCTAACAACATCTGTATGATCAAATTCGATAAGAGCAATTTTTTGAATGTCTTTGAGAATTTGACATGCATGAAATAGACCTGATTCTTGTGCATGAGGCAGGTCAATTTGTGAAAGATCGCCTGTAACAACCATTCGACTACCAAAGCCAATGCGTGTCAAAAACATCTTCATTTGTTCAATAGTTGTATTTTGAGCCTCATCGAGAACAATGAATGAATGACTGAGTGTTCGTCCACGCATAAACGCAATGGGAGCAATTTCAATTATATTTTTTTCGCTATAACGTTGGTATTTCTCAGCGCCAAGTATATCAATTAAGCTATCAGTCAAAGGCTTAATATAGGGGTCAACTTTTTGGGCCATGTCACCTGGTAGGAAACCAAGTTTCTCACCTGCATCAACAGCAGGTCTAGACAGGATGATTCGATCGACTTGTTTATTAAGAAGTGCTTGGGCTGCTGCAGCTACTGCTAAATATGTCTTGCCTGTTCCTGCAGGTCCAGAGACAAGAGTAATAGGGTGGCTCTGAACTGTATCAAGAAGGTTTTTTTGTTTAGATGATCTTGGCTTTACAGTGTGGCGGTGTTGTTTTGATAGGCGGTTTTCTGGTGAAAAAGCTAGAAGATTGAAGTCATTTAAGGTAATGCTAACAAGAGAACTGTCTGTGAAAAGTGACTCAAGAATAAGTTTTGCATTATGAATGTTGTTATAAGATCCTTTGAGAGAAAACTTATGTGAGCGGTATTTGATGTGTATATCCAGTGTATCTTCCAACCACTTCAGATGGTTATCATATTGACCACATATCATCATTAAGCGCTTATTATTATGTGGCGTTAACTCGAATGCTAGTTGATGCTGTTTGTTCAATAAGTTCTCTGTTCCTGATTCTGTCATGATTATTATAATCCCTCCAGTTTTCTTTGGTATGATTTCATGGATAATGCTCTATAAATCTTGCCATTAGAGAGTTTGGATGTGCATGGGTTATATGTACTTTAGCCAAAGATCCTATTAGATTTAAAGGTGCTTGGAAATTGACAACTCGGTTATTCTCAGTTCTTCCAGATAGGAAATCGTTCCTTTTTTTAGAAATTCTATCAATAATAATATGTTGATTGGTGCCACACATTTTCTGACTATACTGTTGTGTATTCTTAGTTAGCAATGATTGCAGTCGGTGGAGCCTTTCCTTCTTCTCGGACATAGTTGTTTCATCTAGTATACTCGCAGCTGGAGTCCCAGGCCTTGCAGAGTATATGAAGCTATATGACTGGTCAAATCCTATCTCTTTTACAAGATTGAGTGTTTGTTTGAAATCCTGTTCTGTCTCACCAGGAAAGCCAACTATGAAGTCTGATGTGACAGAAATATCTGGTCTGATTTTCCGTAAATCTTCAATTTTTTTCATAAACATAGTCCGCGTATAACCACGCTTCATGAGAGAGAGTATACGGTCTGAACCGCTTTGAACTGGCAAGTGAAGCTGATTTGCTAATTTAGGTTCTTGATAAGCATCAATGAGATCTTGTGTAAATGCCTTTGGATGTGAAGTTGTATAACGTATTCGTAAAACAGAATCAATGGCAGATATATAATGTATTAACAAGGCGAGATTGGCATAGCCTCCTTGGTGCATTCGGCCTCTATAGTCATTGACATTTTGTCCTAAGAGAATTATCTCTTTGACACCTTGATCAGCAAGGGCCGATACTTCTGCAAGAACATCGTCAAATGGTCGACTTATTTCTTCCCCTCTAGTATAAGGGACAACACAATAGCTACAGTATTTGCTACATCCTTCCATTATGGAGACAAAAGCGCTGGGACTTTCTTTACGAGGTAAAGGAAGTTGGTCAAATTTTTCAATTAAAGGAAATGAAATATCAATCTGAGCTATCTTTGACTGGATGTACTGACTTATAAGTGCGGGTAATCTATGTAAGGTCTGAGGTCCAAAGATTATGTGTATTAGTTTACTCCGTTTGAGTATTTCGCTGCCTTCTTGTGAGGCAACGCATCCTCCAACAGCAATGATAAGGTCTTTCTTATTCTTGGTAAGATTCTTTAAACGCCCAATTTCACTAAATAACTTCTCTTGTGCTTTTTCTCTAATTGAACATGTATTAAAAATAATGATATCAGCTGAATCGACACTATCAGTCGGAGTAATGCCGAGTGAGCCCTCCATGATTTGACCTATCTTTTGACTATCGTACACATTCATCTGACAACCAAAAGTTTTGATGTGATAATGCTTCATTCTATTTTTGACCTTTGTTGGTATTTTTTATCATGAATAATAGGAGAAATGAGAGTAGAAGCATAATAGGGATTATAAGAAACGCCTGCTCAAAGTGAGGACGAGAGAATTGTTGTGATGTTGTTTGACCCACATGCTTTAGTATAGATCCACGCTCAATAATTCGGCCAATCATCGGTTGGAATAAACCACTTAGCATGATAAGCATATTTGTGACAGCTACGGCAGTTGCTGTAAGAGATTTCTTTGTTCGTTCAAATGCTAATGAGAAAACTAAAATTTGAGGACTACTGAAAAAACCGAGGAGAAACATCAATCCTGATAGTGTCGGCAGATGATCGTATGGCAAATAAATAACCAATAAAATGTTGACTGTAGATGAAATAGTGGCAAAGGAGAGTAGAAATCTTTTGCAGTTATAACGTGTAGTAATCATCCCTACAATAGGAGAGCCAATCATCCAGCCGATAAAAATCATTGATGCTATGTGGGCTGAATGTAAATGTGAAAAGCCTCTGATATGCTCAAAATAGGGTACTCCCCACAACCCACTAAATATAACCGTAGGCATAAACAGTGATCCACCTACTATACCAATAAGCCATATTTGTCCATCAGTCATCACTTGTTTTAGTGAGCTAAAGAATATGTTTGACCGTTTACGTGCGTGTGTTTTTTTTGGTTTACTCCGATTTCTTATGAAAATAGTGCAAATGATGATCAAGGCAATGCCAAAGTAGATCATATAATACATCGTTCTCTGAGTGCCAAGCTGATCAACCATATGTGCCAGTCCAACTTCACCTGTATATGCGCCTACCATGCCTAAAGACATAGTGATTCCTGATACCAGAGCGAAGTATTTTTTTGGCAGCCATTCGGAGGCAATTTTTAAAACTGTGACAAAGGCAAATGCTGAACCAAATCCAATTAAGCATCTACCGAAAAGAATCAAGTGGAGGTATTGTTCTGTGCTAAAACAGTATGCTCCAAAAACACATGAAGCGAGCGCAATAATAAGTAGCCGACGGACTCCATAGTGATCAATAAGCGGTCCTACAAGTAGCTGCATAGGCGTATACAGCCAATAGTATGATGCATCGATATGTCCAATATTTTGAACTGATATTTTCATATTGAGTAGGTAGAAATTAAAGAAAGCACCAGGGGAAATTCTTAGAATATACTCGTAGCTATAAAAGAGAGCAGCAATGAGAATCATTAGCCAAGAGAGAAACGTCTTTATCGTCGTTTTCCCAGGTTTTCGTAGATAGCGTTCAACCCATAAGGGTTCTTTTTGAGTAGTGTATATTGACATTAGGTTACCTGCTTGCAGTTGGTCTCACGGCTATAAATTGCAAAAAATAAGCCGCATATAACACAGACAGGTAGAATGTACAGTGCTGTTGCATAGGGGCGTGCAACGTGAGAAGCTATGTTTTGTTGTATCATTAATCCCACAAAAGGCCCTAGGATCACGCCACCTAATGAATTAAATGTATTCATTAAGCCCAGTGATGTAGCCGTTCTCTCCGGGGGTGTTAGCTCTTTAATGACGCTAAACGAAGGTAAAAATCCAGCAATACAAAATCCAAATGATAAAAATAATACTCTGTATGTCCATACTGAATCAACTATATGAGATAGAATCAGAGAAAGGATAATAGAGCCCGATAATGCACTGAAGATGAGCATGGGTTTCCGTTTCCCTTGTCGATCACTGATATAGCTTAGTAAAGGAGCACCAATAGCAAAACCATAGGGGGCAAGCATACTAATATATGTGCTTTGTTCTTTTGTTATTCGAAGTGTGTTCTCTATAAATTTAACAGACCATGAGTTTGTTAAAGTTAAAAAGGGAGCATAAATAAGAAGTCCATAAATAAGAATGACCCATATGTGCCTGTGTCTAATAATATTATACAAGTCTTCTGTGACTTGATCTAGTGTAAGGGGTTTCACGTTTGTTATTGAATGATCTGGTAATTTGAGGGCAAGAACAATGATAAAGCATATAATCACCCCAATGGCTCCCCACCCTAATATCACATATTGCCAGGATATATAGCTTAAAAGGTGGACTGCTGCTTGTCCAAAGGCAAACCCTAGAGTTCCAAAGGTACACATAACGCCTGTCAATGTCATGAAATGGCGGGGTTCAAACCAGACAGATATGAGTTTAAATGTACTTAATACAGCAAAAGCAGAGCCACAACCCATGATAAATCGTGCTAGCAGAGCAATATAATATGAATTTGTTAATGCAAACAAAAAGCAACCCACACTACATAAAAGCGAGGCATGGATCAGTACTTTTTTGACAGATATGTGGTCCAATAAGATGCCAGCAGGTATTTGCAGTATTGAGTAGGCAAGCAAAAAAGCTGAAGCGAGCATTCCAAACTGAGCAGCACTCATCTGCAAGTCCATCATGAGAGGGTCTGACATCGTCACAAGAATGCTATTTAAACTGGACTCATAAAAATAGAAAAGACAACCGAGAAGCCATGCGATGTAACCGTAGTATGATTTTTTTTGTTTCATTTTAAGTCCTGTAGTTGAGATATAAAGAGCTCTTTGAGTAGATCAGGTTGTGCCTGACCTTTTGTTAGCTTCATAGCTTGGCCAACGAAAAAACCTATGAGCTTGTCTTTGCCGGCAAGGTACTGCTCGACCTGTTTGGGATGCTCTTGTAATATATTTGTGATAACAGTGATTAACTCTGATTCATTTGAGATTTGTTTTAGGCCCTTCATTTTTATAATCTCATCAGGAGTTAAACCAGAAGTCCACATCTCATCAAGAACCGTTTTTCCTATATGGCCGCTGATACTTTTGTCTTTTATACGTTTAAGTAATAAGACGAAGTGTTCGGGGGATATAGGCAAGGATCTGGTGTCAATATTGTGTTTATTAAGCAGTTCGCACACAGAACCAGTAATCCAGTTTGCTGCCATAATGGGATCTATCCCTTGATCAACTGCGGCTTGAAATAGTGCGCTGAGTGTGCGGTCGTATGCAATCAGTCGTGCATCAGCCTCATTGATATTATGTTTGTCGATCAATTTAGTCATTGTTACTTTAGGGTGATTGGGGCAATCATTTTTTATTTTTGTAATAAAGTCATCACATAAAACAAAAGGGCACAGATCAGGTTCTGGGAAATAGCGGTAATCGTGTGCATCTTCTTTGCTGCGCATCGACTTAGTCGTATTAGAGGCTTCATGGTATAAACGTGTTTCTTGGGCAACTTGGCCACCTGCTTCAAGGACGTCTATTTGTCTATTTATTTCGAAATGAAGTGCTTTCTCAATGAACTTAAATGAGTTGATGTTTTTCAGCTCTGCTCGTGTGCCAAAGGGATCTTCGGGAGAGGGTCTTACTGAGATGTTAACATCAGCTCTGAATTGTCCTTGTTGCATGTTTGCACTTGATATGTCTAAGTAACGCACAAGCGCATGGAACTCTTTAAGGTAACTAATCGTTTCTTCTATAGATCTCATGTCTGGTTCAGAGACGATTTCCAGCAGAGGAGCGCCAGCACGATTGAGGTCAATTCCTGCACAATTTTCCATATGAAGGCTTTTCCCTGCATCCTCTTCAAGATGAGCGTGATTGACTCTTATTTCTTTGCTGCCATTAGACGTGTCAATTTGTATTGAGCCACCTAAAATAATAGGGTTTTTATCTTGGGTGATTTGATAGCCTTTTGGTAAATCTGGATAGAAATAGTTTTTTCTATCGAAAACAGTGATGCGGTTGATATCACTTCCAATCATCAAACCCAGTTTAACTGCTTTTTTAAAGGCATTGAGATTAGGTTGTGGCAGCGTTCCAGGAAGAGCGCAGTCAATCTCATTGGCTTGAGTATTGGGTTGCATCCCAAATTTGTGTGGTGAAGATGAGAACATCTTTGATTCAGTGGATAGTTGCACATGAATCTCAATACCTATGACGATATGATAACCTCTGACAGTTTCTACTTTCATGAAATTCTCCTAGACGTATGTCTCTGGTATTTGCTGATGCCAATCAGTTGCTTGCTGATATTGATGAGCAATGCGTAAGAGAGTTGACTCATCAAATCTATTTGCCATGATCTGCATGCCAACTGGCAGCTTGTTTGCAAATCCACAGGGGACTGAGATGGCTGGAATTCCTGCTAGATTGGCGCTAATAGTGTAAATGTCTTTTTTATACATGTCGACAGGATTATCATTGTGTCCACCGAATTTAAATGCAGGAGTAGTGGTAGTTGGGCTTATTAAGGCATCAACATCATTGAAAGCTTTGATGAAATCATTTCGGATCAATTGCCGTACTGCTTGTGCCTTGGCATAGAACATATCATTATATTCACTAGACATAGCAAATGTCCCAACGAGAACCCGTCTTTTCACTTCTTCGCCAAATCCCTCTTCACGTGTTCGACAGTATAAATCATTCAGTGATGTAGGGTTTGAGCACCTGTATCCATAACGAACACCGTCAAATTTAGCAAGATTTGAGGAAGCTTCTGATGGCGCGATGATGTAGTAAGCTGGAACGCAATATTTGAGATGCTCTATATGAACTTCTACTATTTCAGCACCCATTTTTTCAATTTCTTTGATTGCATTCTCAACCAGTTCACCGACTTGTGGGTCAAGTCCATCGCCAAAAAATTCAGAGGGAATTCCAATTTTCATCCCTTTGATAGATTTGTTAATATCGCTAGTAAAGTCGATTGTTTTCATATAGGAAGAGGTGAAGTCGTTATCACTATGCCCACACCAAGCATTGAGTAGCAGAGCTGCATCGTATGCTGATAATGCCATGGGGCCGCCCTGATCAAGGCTAGATGAAAATGCAACCATCCCCCAGCGTGGTATTCTTCCATATGTGGGTTTGATTCCAGTAATTCCTGTATATGCAGCGGGTTGCCGAATAGAGCCGCCAGTGTCTGTTCCAGATGCACATGGTGCTAATCTTGCTGCGACACAGCTCGAGGATCCTCCGGACGAGCCACCAGGCACATGATCAAAGTTCCATGGGTTTTTTACATCTCCAAAGAAACTGTTAGTATTTGCCCCGCCCATAGCAAACTCATCCATATTAGTCTTTCCAAGCAGGACCATTCCTGCATCGTATGAGCGTGCGACAAGGTCAGCATCGAAAGGGGAGATGTACCCTTGTAACATCTTTG
Organism: uncultured Gammaproteobacteria bacterium; assembly: GCA_964568795.1. GTDB lineage: Bacteria > Pseudomonadota > Gammaproteobacteria > Comchoanobacterales > Comchoanobacteraceae > CAZMRQ01. Next base: position 17,527 of record CAZMRQ010000025.1, read on the forward strand.
AGCCACATGTTGTGGGCATAGATGTTGTTGTGAAGATGTCTTTTTGGGCAATGGGGATGCCGCAGAGTGGCCCTGTATTACCTTTTGCGCGCAATTGATCAGCACGTTTCGCTTGTGCTATTGTTATTTCAGGGTCAGTGTGAATAAAACTATTAAGTTCGGCATCATAAGTTTTAATGCGGTTGAGGAAATGGTTTGCTAGTTCAACACTCGAGATTTTCTTGTCTGAGAGCAATGTTGATAGCTTAGCTATGTCGTATTGATGGAGCATATGATACCTATTTTAATCTTGATCTATAAATTCTGGCACATGAAAAAGAGATGAGTCTTCGTCAAAAGCAGGCAAATGCTCTGACATGTAGGGGGACATGTCGTCGTCTTGTGCTATGTCTGAGCGAGCCTGTTCAACGGCCAAGGCTTTGTTTTCATTGATACTGACTTGACTTAAGTCCAATGCATCTAGCTGATGCAGCATGTTGAGAATATTGTCCATAGAATTAATAAATCCCTCTTGTTCAGACTTTCTTATATTGATGCGTGCTAGTTTGGAAACGCGATTGATGATGCTGATAGATAAATCGTGATCATTTGGGTGTTGAGTACTCATTTTCTGCTCGAATTACTAGCTTTATATTACCCACTGAGATAAGATACTGTCAACACAATGATGCTTAAGCTGTGTAATCACATTTAATTTGGAGCCTCTAATATGATGAATCTTAGACAATTACGGTCATTATTCAATAAGAAAATGCCTACGTTATTTCGCAGACCTATGATTGCTATTGACTTAGGGACGGCAAATACGCTGATAATGGAAAAAGAAGCAGGTTTATTGCTGGATCAACCGTCAGTGGTGGCAGTGAAAAATAAACCTGGTACAACACAAGAGTTTGTTGCAGCTGTCGGTCATGACGCAAAAGAAATGATAGGTCGAACCCCCAGTCATATTAAAGCAGTTAGGCCCCTCAAAGATGGTGTTATTGCAGACTTTAACACAGCTGAAAAAATGCTGCAGTACTTCTTTACTCAAGCTTACCAAAAATCATATTTCAGAAGACGTCCAGATGTCGTTATCTGTGTGCCATGTGGTTCGACACAAGTGGAAAGAAGAGCCATCAAGGAGTCTGCGTTGAGTGCGGGTGCTAGAAGAGTTTTTCTAATTGAAGAGCCAATGGCAGCAGCTATTGGGGCAGGGCTTCCTGTTGATGAGCCTTCTGGGTCAATGATTGTTGATATCGGTGGTGGAACGACTGAAGTAGCTATTATATCACTCAATGGCATAGTGTATGCTCACCCAGTAAGAATTGGTGGTGATCGCTTTGATGAAGCGATTGTGACGTATTGCCGTAGGCATTTTGGCTGCTTGATAGGTGAGTCAACTGCTGAACATATCAAAAAAGAGGTTGGGACAGCTTTTCCAAGTCATGAGGTGAAAGAAACTGTTGTGAGTGGCAGAAGTGTTTCTGAGGGAGTTCCTGTTAGTTTTACCATTAACAGCAATGAAGTCCTCGAAGCAATACAAGAGCCATTGTCTGGTATACTTGATGCTGTCAGATCAACACTTGAGTGCGCTCCTCCTGAATTGTCTGCCGATTTAGATTCTTCAGGGATAGTTGTTGCTGGTGGGGGTGCTTTGTTACGGGACATCGATCGTCTTATTTCAGAGGAGACGGGTCTGCCAGTCATTATTGCAGAAAACCCATTGACATGCGTGGTTCGAGGTGGTGGAAAAGTGCTTGATGTTCTCACCTCTTATGGCAAAGAGTTCTTGTCACAGGAGTAACATGTCAACATACTTGTTCTCAGATAAGCAGAAAAAGTCTGGAAAGCATCAGAGTTACATATTTATTTTTTCATTGAGTTTTTTGTGTTTCTTTTGTTTATTTAAGACAGGTGCCTTGAATAAGATTCATGCAAATTACCTTTTCTATCATTCAAAATATGTTCAGGGCAAAACAACAGAGCAAGAGGTTTTGCAAGCGAAGATTGATTATTTGCAAAGTCAATTGACCCTTGCCCAGAAGACGTACCAGAGACGCAGCAAGCCTCACTGGCCTATTGAGCTTGCTGATGTAGATTTGATCAACATTCATCTTGATCAGGGGGTTTTACGTTATCAAGTGAGCGACTGTCGAGAGTGTGTGTTAATGAATGCTTCAGGATTAATAGGGTTCAGTGATCATTTTCAGTCACAAAATATGGTTAAGCCTATTACAGACTCATCAATAATGCTTCCTGTGATCGTTCGTGGCTCAGGTAACAATGCATTGGTCCAGGGGCAGGGTAGAAAAAAATTGCTCGCAGTTCATGAGTTAGATGGTATGGGTAAATTACAGGTCGGTGATAACTTGTTGACTTCAGGAATTGGTGGCCTTTTTCCTAAAGGGATACCTGTTGCGCGTGTTGTTGAAAAGAGCCAGAATTATGACGGTGAGAGTATGATATTGGCCGAGCCTTTTTTTTGGCATGCCAATGTGCAAAATCTATTCACGACTCACACTGTCAAATAGACGTTGCTTCACTGAGAATTTCGTGTCGGGATACAGATATAGAAAGCCAGAGAATGACTAGTGATAAGTTTTTTAGACGTTAATATCTGTTGACTGGTGAAATCGAATTGATATGATGATCCTATTAAAGCCGAGGTGGTGGAATTGGTAGACACGCAAGCTTCAGGTGCTTGTGGAGGCAACTCCGTGGAGGTTCGAGTCCTCTTCTCGGCATGAACTTGAGATAGAAGCATGATAGTTAAAGTATCAGATCTTGCCAAAGCGCACCAATTCTTTTGTGAGTGTATTGGCGCATACCCTTATGAATTTGGTGGTCATTTCTCGCATGTTGTATTGGGCGAGACAGACATCATTTTGATGCCATCTACTTCAGGGAAATCTCGCGCCATTATAGACTTACCGTTTACTGATTGGCAAAATTTGCAACAAAGATTAGAAGATCTTTCTATTGATTTTTCCTGTTATGATGTGCCACAATCATCAAAAGTTGCGAGTCGGATTGTATTGTTTATTGATCAGGACTGTGAAGTAGAGTTTGTCTCTTATAAACCAATTGATATGAATACAGAAAAAATAGAGGTAGTATGATTTCACGAAATATAGCGCTCATAGGAGTAGGCCGTTGGGGCCAACATGTGGCGCGAAACCTAATTGAACTTAATGCTTTAAAAGCCTACGTGAACTTGACTTCTGTTCCAGAGCTTGATGATCAAGGTATTGAGTTTATTAGTTTTGAAGAATGTTTGAAGCGCAGTGATATAACAGCCGCTTGGGTCGCAACCCCATCTGTCTATCATTTTGAGCAGGTGAGTGCACTTCTTAAAGCCAATAAATCGGTGATGGTTGAAAAACCAATGGCGCTTACTCTCGATCAAGCTGACAGCTTACAGGCTTTAGCCGATGATAGAGGTATTGATTTGATTGTTGATTATTTGCTTTGTTATCATCCTGCAGTTGTTTACATGAAGGATAAACTTGCTCTTCGTGAGTATGGCCAGGTTCGTTCAATACAAATACGACGTCGTAATTCAATAGCCATAAGGGATTTTGAAACTGTGTGGTGGGATCTTGGGATTCATGATTTAGCATGGTTATACGAATTGTGGGGGCTTCCTTTTGAGGATATGAGAGGTCTTCAATGCGCCACATACCGTGCTGATTTTATAGATCAAGCAGTTGTATTAATGCGTATGGGCAGCATTCATGTGATCCATGATATTTCCTGGTCGTCCCCAATCAAAGAAGCAAGTATAAATATATATACTGACCGTGGTATGCTCCAGTTCAATGATCTCTTGCCGCTGGATGAAAAGCTTTGTTGGTATGGGCGATCTGATAAAAATTGCATGCTTTCTTCAAAGCCTCATCGCATAAAACTGCCTTCTCAACAACCGCTAAAAATGAGTTGTCAGCATTTCATCGATGTCATTAACTCGTCTTCTTCAGCAAAAACGACACATAAAAAGTACCGACCTGTTATGGTTGCTCTTGAGCAGTTCTCCAATGTCAGTCAGAAAATGATGAATATTCTGTAAAATTGATCT
>CAZMRQ010000026.1:0-21301 GCA_964568795.1 uncultured Gammaproteobacteria bacterium
TTGAGGATGAGACTGTTGATTTTATCTCATACCAAGATCGCTTGGTCCAAAAAGCCATACTCACCATCATCAGACCTTCTTATAACCACATCATTCATCCACGGTGTTATCACAGATTTGGCCCATCTGGCTGCAAGAGGGCACTTTCCTATCTCAGGAACTGTATGGATGCCAGAGACTACAGCCACATCATTCGACTTGACATCAAATCCTACTATGCCTCTATTGATCACTCTATACTCATCGACCTACTGAAAAACACATTCAATGACCCCAGACTCATCCAAATGTTCAGCTCCTTCATCAGGAGCCTTTATCCTCACTCCCAAAAGCTTCACTAATCCTAATAAAGGCATTCCGATTAGACTTATTTGGCAATGGAACAATGAATAAGACTTTTTCTTACTATAAATCATTAGAATATTTGACCCAACAGCTTACTGTGTCCATAATTCCTCCTCAGTGGGTGAATATTGGCTTTGCACTGCACTTATTTAGCATCAGGAACTTGCATCTGCTATCACCTTTGTGCTTTAGCGATTAGGGACGTCTCTCTTGACAATACTCTAAGCACAATTAGAATGGATGTATTTGAGGGTATTCCGTGCAATCAACAATACGATTTCTCAATCACTGTTGCCAATTAGCCCACACTGCATTTGAAAAAAATGAAGTTCCAGTTGGCGCACTAATCGTTCATGGCAATGAGATCATTAGCGAAGCACACAATAGCAGTTTATCGCACTGTGACCCCACTGCTCACGCTGAAATAGTAGCTATACGCCAAGCCTCAAAAAAACTTAACACACCCAAACTTCACCAGTGTGATTTATACACATCGCTTGAACCATGCCTCATGTGTTATCAAGCCTGTAAATCTGCCCGGATCAAACGCATATACTTCATGCAATCAGACCCTGATTTTGGTGTATTTAGCCGACATCATCACTTGGCACTCGAACATTCTTCCACTCATAAAATAAGTGGCTACGGTCCTTACCCCCAATGCACCCCGGTACCACCACTGAAAAGTTTTTTTCAACAGAAACGTAAAAATCAGGAATAATGTGAAATGAAGTTAACTGGAAACAAACACTATTCACACATCAGATGTTTTATACTATTTTACTTCAGCCTAGTCTTTCTTTGCTCACCTTCTTGCTACAGCCACTACTCTTATGCTACTGATAACGCTCACTATAATCAGCATTATGCCATGATCCCAGCGAGTATAGAAAAAACAATTACTGCCTGGCTTGCCTGGAATATTCTTGGGCCAGACCACACCTATGAAACAACCCTACTCTCTTGCTCTGACAACCAACTCTCTCTTCAGTTCTCTTTCGACCCAACACTTGAAATAAAAGACATCAAAAAAATTATAGCGCCCTATAACCGAACAAACCAATCTCTGACACTTGTACCAAACAGCTTGGCCGAACCGTATCACCCTCGCTGGCTTATTGAAGACTCAATCCAACATTACAGCCAACCATTATCACCTTGGATATTTGCTGACAAAATATCAACTGTCTCATTGGAAGATCTTGCTCACAGCATTGATTGGAAAGGAATTCCTCTACAAACCCGCTTGCAAAAAATGCCTCATTGCCAAGTCGTTGCTATTCACAAGTCGCTGCCTTTAAAACAAATTCTTCCACTAGCACTGCAACAATCCAATAACCTAGTCATGGATAGCTTATGGTTAAAGATAGCTGAAAGAATAGCGCAAAAACCTATTTCAAATTGGGCACAAGCCAGTCACATCATTCAAAATTGGCTAAAAGAGCATTATCCTAAAGTCGCACACAACGCCTATTTGCAAGATGGGTCTGGGTTATCCCGAATGAACCTTATCACTGCCCAAGCTATGTTGACTGTTCTCCACGAGATCAGACGAGATAATGATTTCTATTCATGGTTAATGGCATCACTGCCCATTGCTGGAACAAGCGGCACAATGAAAGCACGCTTTCTGAATGTAGCACACCCACCTATTATTGCTAAAACAGGTGGGATGACAGGCATTCGAACACTCGCAGGCTGGATAGTCACATCAACCGGCCCACAACCCTTTGTCTGGCTAGAATCATTTATCGATGAGTACACTGATGACGAAAAGATATTTCATTTAATAAGCCAGAATAGTGACAACCTATCGAACAGTGAGATTTCGTAAATAACAAAGCCTATTTTCATCGAAATGCTTATGAGCTCAAATCAGCATCTTTACTTCTGCGTTGATTATAATCGACACACAATTTAGAAATTTCACTGTTGACAGCTATGACTGATGTCGAGATAATAGCACAAGTCAACATGGCCGGATCAATGACACAGCACACACCAATGATACAGCACTACCTGGATGTCAAACAGCAGCATCCACAAGGGCTCCTGTTCTATCGACTTGGCGACTTTTTTGAGCTTTTCTTCCAAGACGCAGTCCTTGCCAGTCAACTCCTAAACTTGACTTTAACTAAACGCGGCGAAAAGAATGGAGAACCTATCCCCATGGCAGGGATTCCACACCACAGTGCTGATAACTACCTGGCACGACTTGTCAAACTTGGCAAGACTGTAGTCATCTGCGATCAAGTATCTGAAGCCCTTCCTGGATCCCCTCCTAAAAGAGAAGTAACAAAAATTATTACTCCTGGAACGCTGACTGACGAAGTACTTCTCGATACTCAACAACAATCTCTTCTATGTGCAATTCATTTTTCTGGACCGGCACACCGCAGAATATATAGCATTGGTCATGTGGAATTATCCAGTGGCCGTTTTGCTGTCTCACAATGCACTCACATTGATCAGGTGATTGACGAATGCACAAGGCTAAGGCCTAGCGAAATGCTCATCAACGAAGATCTCTCTGAGGAGGCTATACAAACATTACGCCAATTTTATCCCAGCCTCACTAAAAGACCTGTCTGGGAGTTCTCCCCTGAAAGCAGCAGACGTCTTCTCACCCAGCAATTTTGTGTCAATGATTTACATGCCTATGGAATCGAAGATAAACCACTCCTACAAGGTGTTGCAGGCGCATTGCTTCACTATATTAAAATAACAAAAAACGGCTCACTTCAACATATTAATCAAGTACGTATAGAACATCTAAGTGATGCTATACACCTTGATAAGAACACACGCACTCATCTTGACATCACACCTCAAGACAGTGACTCACCTTATACCTTGTTTGGCATTTTCCCTAAATCATCTACACCCATGGGCTCAAGGCTTCTCTCTCGCTGGCTAAGCAGGCCTCTGAGAGACCATCAACAAATTCAGCAACGCCTCGACGCTTTACATTGGCTAAAAAAACCATTGAATACGCTTAAACCATTGCTTGGGCATGTCGGTGACCTTGAAAGGATATGTGCACGCATAGGGACGTCTAGTGCTCGACCGCGTGATCTCATTCAGCTCAAATCAGCGCTTAGCATCATCCCTGATTTATCAACACAGCTTAATCACGGAACAGGCCTAATAAATCAATGCAGCCAATACATCAACCCACAACCCGAATGTCACGAACTCATACAGCATAGCATTGTTGATGAACCCCCTGCTCACACCCGTGATGGTGGATTTATTAAACGCGGATATGACTCTGAGCTAGATGAGTACCGTGATTGCCTTGAGAATAATCACGCTATTCTCACTGAGATTGAAACAAGAGAGATGCAGGAGCATGGGCTAAGCAGTCTGAAAGTACGCTATAACAAAGTTCACGGTTTTTATATTGAACTAAGCAGACATCAAGCTGAAAAAGCACCTGAACATTATATCCGCAGACAAACACTTAAAAACGTTGAAAGATTCACTATTGCTGAACTGAAAAATTATGAAGAAAAAGTTTTAAGTGCCCAAAGCAAATCACTTGCCAGAGAAAAACACTTATACCAACAAATCTGTGACACTATAATTAAGCATATACAGAACCTCAGTAAGTTATCACAAGCATTAGCAGTCATTGACACATTGCTAATTCTTACAGAGCATTCATCTCAACAGAATTATTGTCAACCTGCATTCTGTTCAGAAAAAGTTATTCAAATCGAACAGGGACGTCATCCAGTCATTGAAAAACATGTTGAGCATTTTGAGCCGAATGACACACACTTTGACTCAAGACAAAGTCTCATGTGCATCACAGGACCAAATATGGGGGGGAAATCCACCTATATGAGACAGTGCGCACTCATCACTATCTTGGCACACATCGGCAGCCATGTGCCTGCCAAAAAGGCTCTGTTTGGCCCAATTGACAGAATATTTACCCGCATTGGCTCAGGAGATGATCTAGCTGGCGGACGCTCAACATTCATGGTTGAAATGTGTGAAACGGCTCATATCCTTCATCATGCAACCTCTGAAAGCCTGGTTCTACTTGATGAGATAGGCAGAGGAACAAGCACCTATGATGGCTTAGCTCTTGCATACGCAACGGCCAATCATTTGCTGTCAATCAATCGATCTTTTGTTCTCTTTGCCACACACTACTTTGAGCTCACACAAATGAGTGATGAAATCAGTACAGCAAGCAATTACCATGTAGCTGTTAAAGAGCAACATGACAAACTTATCTTCCTCCATCAAGTCAAACCTGGCGCCCTTGATCGAAGCTACGGCATTCAAGTAGCAAAATTAGCTGGTCTACCTGAATCTGCTATAATAACAGCGCAAACCTATCAGCATCGAATTAACCAACCATCTGGGGTGAATACCACAACCACGCCTCATCCTGTTATTGAAGAGCTTCAACACATCGACCCTGACAACATGAATCCGCGTGACGCACAAAGTACGCTGTATCAATTGAAAGCACTTATCACTCAAGAAGCAGAACAAAGTTAAACAGGGGATCTTAGATAAACAGGGTCAGCCTGTAAACTGAATAAGTTTAACAGATTGAATTTCAGGCAATGCAGATATAAATCGCCCATCAACATAGCAGCACGTTCTGAAGGAAAATGGAACTCAGGGCAAGGCCCTTTCGACAGTGTGGCAGACTCAATACATTTGACTGCATCTTCCTGCCATAAATACACCGCAGTAGCAAAATGCTTAGAGTCAACTGGCCACGAAACTTCCCATTGGCCTGCGCCCTTTTGAATGAATACCCAAAATGACAACAACAAACCTTTATTGACCCCATATAAATTTTTACCCGCAGCCATCGAGCATCCCGCTGCAAAAGCACACCCCACTCGCGTTGATGTTAATCGACCTGGACCTATATTAACTAACATAACTGTCGCATCTCTAATCTTTTCAGGCTGATGTTGACACGTATTTAATAGAGAAAAATCAGGAGAATGGCCATGAAATGATCTAAGGGAGTCTCCATCCTGCCAAGCAACAGACTGGACAACATCACTGGTATCTATTGCAATCATGGCCTACTCTTTATTCTAACACGCGCAGAAGACAATGCTGCCAGGCCATTTGTATGAAAGCCATTATACAAGAAACCCTCGTGCCAAAGCGAATTAAAAGGAATAGTGACTGTAGTAGCGAGATGGCTAGTTGCAGCACAATCGATATGCAGACCTCCATCACGATAACACAGCTTTAATAAGCAATATTCTTTCCCTTCAACAACAGTCAACAAAACAGTGCGGCATTGCAAGTTTGATACAGTGAGATTGTGTGGCAAAAAAGCTCTGATTTTTTTACTCGGAAAAGCACGGCAATAACCCCCTTCTAAGGCAACATCAATCTGATCAGGAGAAGTAACATCATAACTGCTCGTTTTCTGCTCACACTCAAGCATTTGATCAGAAAGATCACTCAGCTCTGATTGAAGTTGAGCAGGGAATTGCTTCCATTGATCTACTGAAACATCCAATCTATAAGCTGTCATATATTGACACCCCGAAAGGAAAAATGAAAAACCCAGAAATAAACACATATACACATTCATGAGTTCATCATAATAGAAAAAAAAGAAAAAGCAAAATAAACTTTTTCTAGGCAACTCTAACCTTAATGACAACTTAATTGGAGAGTAGAATTTCCTGCTATATCTTGCTCAAGATTCCGCAAAACAACATCTGTCATTTGGAGGTGTATGCTTGCCTTCTGAAAATACTCTAATGCTTGCTCGTTTTGTCCATCATGTTTGCAGACACGAATAATCTCCCGCAAAGCATCAAACACAAAATTATTATCAGATCTATTTTCACAATCATTTATACAATTATTCATCTCAGCAAGCAAAGAAAATGCTTGATCGTGTTTCTCTAAATGTGCACTTGACAATGCATGCACTTTTAATAGAGAAACATGAATATCTAAAGACATCTTTTGTTTATGACTATCTATAAATGACTTAATAATTTGATTGATCACTCCATAAGAACCACAGCGATACAGCGATTGCATCCAACCATCAAAAATCGACATGGCAGTTTGGAAATAATGTGCACTCCTGCAATACTGATCGACATATCGAAAAAGCTCACGAAAAATCCTCTGTTCCTCTTGTTGACTGGATCTTCCTGAGATCTTTGCCATTGTAAATTTGACCTGGATATACAAATTTTTATCTTCAATTTTATAATCATGGAATAAATTCATTGCTCCTTCGAGTGATTCCAGCAACAACTGCGGAGCACAAATAGTCATGAGATCATCATGCACATCTATCATTTGACTGATTATTATGATCAAAAAATCACTTGACGTTATCTGCTGTGAAACTTGCGGATCTTGATGACATTCGCCAATGAACGCATCGATAACATCAAGCCAATTGTCGCTTGATTCTCGAAAAACTGAAAGCATAGAGTGAAAACGAAGTCCGCAAAAATGGTTGACACGAATACGTTCGATATGATCCCTCAGCAAGTGAATAACTCTGTCCTTCATTAATTCAACAACGGATTCCTTATCGGTTATTTTTTGGGTGTTTTCTTGAAAGAAATCTGATCTATTATACATATATTTTCATACTTATTTTTGACCAATATACCTTAATATAACCCCTGCGTCACTACTACACAGCTATTTTTATACTTTTTGCATCACAACTCCCCCCAGATAGCTATTATTTTAAAGAAGTTGCAGAAAAACTCATTCAGAGTTATGCTTAAATAGCTAAAATTACCTTGGAAGAAAGCATGGATAAATATTTCAGAGAAAAAGCTCTGCAATATCACAAAGAAAAACCTACCGGCAAACTTGCCACCCTTGTCACAAAACCACTGCTATCAAAAGAGAATCTTTCCTTAGCATATACCCCTGGTGTCGGAGCCTGTGTCGAAGAGATTCAGAAAGACCCCGATGCTGCCTACCTCTATACCAATATATCACACACCTGTGCTATCATAACAAACGCCACTGCCGTTTTAGGCTATGGACAAACATCACCGCGCGCTGCCAAACCTGTCATGGAAGGAAAAGCGGCTATTATAAAACACATCACTAACTGCGATGCAGTTGATCTGGTCATCGATGAAAGAAACCCTGATCAATTCATCGAATGCATTTGTAAAATTGCACCGTCATTTGGAGCAATCATGCTTGAGGACATAAAAGCACCCGACTGCTTTTATATTGAAGAAAAACTACACGACAGGTGTCCTGTCCCATTTTTTCATGACGACCAACATGGCACAGCCATCGTAGTTGCTGCTGCACTGATCAATGCTATACAAGTCCAACAACTTGAGATAAATTCAAGCAAAGTCTGTATTCTGGGTGCAGGAGCTGCTGGCTATGCCATATACCAACTGCTGACAACTATTGGTTTCAGCAAAAAACAAATTATTGCCATTGACAGCCAAGGCCCCCTAATAAGCGAAAGAGAAAACCAGTCTATATACAAACGAAGACTCATTAATACAAGCTTTTCAGGAAGCACATCTGATGCTATCAAGCAAAGTCATATTATAATAGGCGTAGCTAAGGGCGACATAATAGATCAAGAGACCCTTCTTGCTATGCCACAAAACAGCATTATATTTGCTTTATCAAATCCAGTTCCTGAAATAGATCCTCAATCTGTAGCTCAATGGCGCCCTGATATTCTCATAGCTACGGGCCGTTCGGACTACCCCAATCAAGTCAATAATATCTTAGTATTCCCCTACCTCATTCAAGCCATGTTGTCAGCACGATCTGGAAGACTAAATGATAAATTAAAAGCCCGCATATCAAGATACATCGCTAGCCTGGTTCAAGCAAAAAAAGACAGAATACTGCCTGATTCCTTTGACTCTAGATTACGAGAAATTGTCACAATAATACAAACTAGCGAGCTCATCACTTGCTAGTATTTGGTTCGGTCGGGAGTCCTTTCCCTAAATTAGCCATCCTAGCTGTGCCATGAAACCTTGCTTACCGAAGTAAACTGACCAACCCTTCCTGGGCTAGCCAACTCAAGACTCCTTGCTACGACAGTCACGTCTCTGTGACATCCTTGTAGCTCTTTCTTCCTTAACCTTGAGTTACAGTTTCAATTTAACATAACATTAATAAAAAGCAAGCCCCTTATAGTTCATTCAATCACTTTCTCATCATCAAACAACGTAAAATAAGATTCTATATCAACCATTTAATAAATATTAGCCGTTCATTTGCACACATTTTACCATTTATATCGCACACTTATAAGGCATATCTCTTACACGTATAGCTCTCTACTAATGAACTTAGTCACTGACAAAAATTTAGCCTAAACGCCTCAATCCACAAATGAAAAAGCACGAGTACTTATAAAACTTGATTTTAATCTCCTGATGTCATAAGTTGATGAAGATATACGGATAGTTACATGTTACAAAATCGCACGATGCTAATCACCGGCATTGCCTCAGAGCGATCAATAGCCTATGGCATTGCTAAAGCATGCCATGGCGCAGGCGCTCAACTTATTTTAACATACCAAAGTGACATGTTAAAACAACGCGTCGAAAAAATAGCGAAATCACTCAACGCTTATCCCCCCATAGAGCTTGATGTCAATAATGACAATAGCCTAGCGACTCTAGCAGAGCGCTGTCAACAATATGCCCCTACACTGGACGGAATTGTCCATGCTATAGCTTATGCAGAAAAATCTCAATTAGAAGGTGAGTTTACTAAAAACATAACACGTGAAGGGTTTCAGACAGCACATAACATATCGTCCTATAGTTTTGCCGCCATAGCAAAACAATGCACGCCATTACTCTCAGACACAGCTAGTCTATTAACTCTCACATACATAGGTTCACAAAGAACCATGCCATCATACAATACAATGGGCTGCGCCAAAGCAAGCCTTGAAGCGATGGTACGATACATGGCTTATGATCTAGGCAAAGACAATATTCGCGTTAATGCTATTTCAGCTGGGGGGATAAGAACCTTAGCTGCATCGGGCATAAAAGGATTCAAACAACTGCTCAAGCATCAATCACATATAACCCCACTTAAACAAACATTAACTATTGACCATATTGGTCAAGTTGCTCTATTCTTATTGTCACCCATGTCTTGTTCAGTCACAGGTGACATTATATATGCAGACAATGGCTTTCACCTCATTGGTGGAGCCTTACCACAGGAGACCTTATGATAGACATTATGTATTTCTTTATTAAAGCCATAATAGTTGTTCTGGCCATTTTACTAATCCTAAAGATGAAAAAAAAAGGGGCAGCTAATCAATCGGGGCAGCTTTTCTCACCTATTAATATTGAAAAAGTCAATGATACATTTTCACACGGTAGAAAGATGCTACTTAAAAGCATCCTTGACAAAAAGAAATTAAAATTGACTTTAAAAACGCTAAAAAACAAGAAAAGAAAAGCAACCCGCAATTATTTTGTCATTGATTTTCAAGGTGACGTCAAAGCAACAGGGACAAAGCAACTACGACAGCTTGTCTCCATGATCATTTCTATTGCACAACCAAAATCAGACCATGTGATCGTCCGTCTCGATTCACGTGGTGGCACAGTCACAGGGTATGGACTTGCTGCTGCTCAATTAAAAAGGCTAACAGATCACAAGATTAGACTCTATGTGACAATAGATGAGTTTGCTGCAAGCGGTGGATACATGATGGCAGCTGTTGCAGATAGCATTTATGCGTCTCCTTTTTCTATGATAGGATCAATAGGTGTTATCAGTCAGCTCCCTAATTTTCACAAACTGCTAAAGAAGAATGATATAGACTTTGAGATGATTACAGCAGGAAAGTATAAGAGGACACTTACCATGCTTGGAAAGAACACGGATGAAGGAAGAGAGAAATACAAAGAAGATCTCGAGAAAATACACACCCTCTTCATCAACCATGTCAAGAAACACCGTCCTCAAGTCAAAGACACTGTCTTTACCGGCGAAGTATGGCCTGCACTGCTAGCCAAAAAGCACGAGTTAGTTGATGAACTCATTACAAGTGACGAGTTCATCCAACGTTGTCTTGCCAGTGGTGACGTTTACTACCTCAGTCAAAAGAAAAAACTAAGCCCATTACAAAAGCTCACCAAACAAGCTGCCCAGCTAGTCAAAAGATTTGACGAACACACCTATTACATCGACGGTTGAGCTGCCATGATTATTAATTGGCAAGAATCGATCAAAAAAACTGGTTGCCAGATTATCAGCAAAGAACTGTTTAAATTATTGTCTCAAACACTTCAGCAAGACCACAACACCCTTATTGATGCACTCAACCACAGTGACGCTAAAGAGGCCAGGCGGATTATTCATAAAATAAAAGGTGGATTAAGTTATTGCATCGTTCCAGAATACAGCAAACAACTGCAGTATTTACACAATGCTCTCGTTGAAGAAACGACTGATTTAACAGACATACTCAGCAATCTACAATCAGCCTTTGATCAGCTCACTAAGACACTTGAGAAAAGTATATGACTGATTTCTCATCCTATGCATCACAATGGCATGAAAAAACTGGCCCACTATGGTCATTGCATCAATTGCACACGTTGCGATGTCAGTTTATGCAAACCCACCAGGTCATTTCAGGACACAATTGCATCGATCTTGCCTGTGGCGGTGGATTAATGACAGAAGAGCTAAAGCGTCAACAAGCCACTTCTGTGACTGGCTTAGATATAAGTGACGAGCTTATCACGCTAGCACGTCAGCGATCCAATGAGAAAGGTCTTAGTATTGACTATAGGATTCAAGATTTAAGACAGTCCTGGCCACACTTTGAAGCAGACATTATTTGCGCTTTTGAAATCATCGAGCATCTATCAGAGCCCATTGAATCCTTTATAGCCAAATGCGACCAAATAGCAAGTGAGAAGTGCTATCTGTATATTTCAAGTTTGAATAAAACGCAGTTAGCAAAAATTCTAGCTATATGGCTGACAGAAGAAGTCCTTGGTTGGCTCGATCCTGGAACTCATGATTTTGACTCATTTATACCACTTGATGAACTCATAAATAAGCTCAGCCCGCAATGGGAGCTCATTGACTTAGAGGGGGTCACTTGGAGCATAAAACAGCAACGCTTTGTATCATCAGCAAGTACTGACATTCACTACCTCTGTTGTTTTAGGAGAAAACAAAATGGATCTGCATTTTCACACTAAACAAGAAAATTTGATCTACAGAGATGGGCAAACTTATTATAATAAGAAAAAAATAAGTGCATCATCCTGTATCACAATGAATAAGGTGCTTATTCAACTGCATGGAGAAAAAGCTCTAGACAGGATCAATGAAATAAGCCAAAATAACATTGATTTTATTCTCTGGGCACAGAACCAAGTTCCTCATGCAGATATATCTCACATCACCGCATTGTGTTGGAAGAAGAAAATAGGTGTAGAATTCATAGATATGAGCTGCCTTGTCAAAACATATGAAGTACTTTGCTCAGAATCCAGAGTCTTCAATACCTACATCATTCTCTTATAAGAACTTGAGATATCTCTGATTTATTCCCTGAGGCCTTGTTAAGTTTTCCTTAATAATCCATACTTGTAAATAGGGAATTAGGAAGCTCTTATGCAAACAGCGATAGGACGTGTACGCGTCGTAGATTGGGAACAATGGCAACAAATATTTCAGGATGAAATTTGGCCATGTCTTCGTGCACATGGTGTATCAAAAGTCAAAACATACCAAGATAACAATGACCCTCGTCACTTATCATACTTCTTTGAAGTATATGACATGCTAGACTTTCTCAAGTACATTGATGAACCAGGTACATGGCAATTATTTGTGCGCTACGGAGCATACCCGATAGAAATACTGACTGAAGACTGCCAGGCTATTGCCTCTTAATGGACGCATTGAAATCAGACACATCCATGGCATGACGCTTTAGCACACGATTGATGACTTCAAGTTCTCTATTTGATTGAACACGGTAAATTGAGCTAGGATATTTTTTATTGAGCGTTTCAAAAGACACTTTCGATTTCTCAAGGTAATCATAATTGCGGTAATGCCTTTCGACACCAATTTTTTTTGCCCAACGATTGCTTGCTAACTTATGGTAAGCATATCCCTGCTTGTACAGTAAATAAGCATCCAAAGTAGTGCTCAATCCTCTTGTTTGTAATTGTTGGCAATAAGCAATAATTGTTAAATAATCATTTTGATCTTCTAAGAGAGTAAACAGTTTTTTGGTCACCCAATCAGTCTGGTCTTTGCTTTTTGCTAAAACAAGCATATTCTCTAGATCATCTATGACATCTCCTGCCACTTTAACATCTTTATCTTTATCATACTTTGATTTCATTTCTTCATAAGTTAAGTCAGTATGATATCCCTTTAGTATAAATTCTTTATCATTCTGGCAGCCATAGCACGCCAAAATAAGAATTAAATATAATGAACGTTTCATTTTTACCCCTGTTCAACCTATGCTCATTTAAACTCAGCATGGAGTGAAAATCAAGCTATTATTAATGCACAGCCAAAATCCTCCTCCACTTTTCATCAAAGCGGTATTATGTTACCATCATATGTGAATACCAATGAAGAAGCTCTTCTTCAATATGAACCAACAAATACCAAAAAACATGACTGCCCACTACCCGATTTATTTTATGACCTCAACTGATGCTACTAATCAACGTGCTGACCGCTGGCTTAGCCAAAAACTTCCACAATTTTCTCGCAGCCAAATTCAAGAAGCATTAAAAAATCAGTCTATCACTATTGATGGAAAACCTGTCACAAAGGTAAATCAAAAACTGGTTGCAGAGCAGGTCATCTCTGGCTGCGTCACTGCCTTTGTTCAAGCCCAGGATGCTCCACAAAATCTTGATATAGCACCCATGTATGAAGATGATCATATCCTTATAATGAACAAACCTGCAGGATTAGTCACTCATCCTGGCCATGGAAACCATGACCACACCCTTCTCAATGGAATTTTACACATTAGTCCTCAAAATTCACATCTCCCCAAATCAGGGCTTGTACATCGCCTCGATAAAGATACCTCTGGACTGCTATTATGTGCCAAGACATCCGAAGCATACCATAAATGTGTCGAAATGATGCAGAAAAGAGAAATCTCACGCATATATGATGCTTTTTGTTGGGGGCTTCCTCAGCCACCGAATGGAACCATTGATGCACCTATTGGCAGACACCCACAACACCGCACAAAAATGGCTATTAATATTCAAGGGAAACATGCCATCACACATTATCAACTCACTCAATCATACGGTGTTGCTTCATTAATTGAATGCCGCCTTGAAACAGGCCGCACACATCAAATAAGAGTGCACTGCCAAGCAAAAGGATTCCCTATTGTCGGTGACCCAACTTACCAACAGCAATCATGGAGACACAATACCAAAAAGGATGTGCAAGAAATCATAGACTATGCAAAAAATATGGGGAGACAAGCATTGCATGCTCGGCAACTCAAATTTTCTCACCCCCTCACAGATAAACTTATGGATTTTCAGGCGCCTTGGCCTGAAGACATGACAAAACTTCAACAACTACTCGAGACATTATGATACACCATCAACATACTATCGGCGATACAATATTTGGCTATCTATACATCCCCCATAAAAGTCCTCAAGAGCACATTCACTTCATTGAGAAAATCTACCCACAGCACACTTGGCACGAAGTACTGCAAAAACATAGCACAATAATACACGATATAAATGAACAAAAGCCCCCGCATGCCGATGGCATGATATCCAGTGAAAAAACCACAGGGCTTATCATTAAAACTGCTGACTGCTTGCCAGTGATGATCAGCACACCTCACCAGCTATGTGCTGTCCATGCAGGATGGCGGGGATTAAGAGACAATATTATACCGAAATGCATAGCACTTCTACGACCTGGCAGGAAAACAGTATGGTTAGGACCACATCACCACAGCTATACACGCCATATCAACGACGCATCAGTACCCAGTGGCTTTAAAAAGCATATCGAGAATGACCATGTTATTCTAAATTTAAGTCAACTTGCACTAAAAGATTTTCAAGATGTAGATGTCATTCATAACAATCAATGCACATACAGCAATCCCAATCTACCATCTTATAGACGGGGTTCATCAGAACGATTATTTAACTATGTCTGCCGGCAACTATAAGAAATAGTAAGTTAGCCCCACCATCACGCGATGACGACCATAACGAGACGGCATAGACTTATTAACCCCATCTGTTGCTGTTGAATAAATATTGACTGATTTAGTCACATATGTTCTTAACTCAGAATAAAAATCAAGATCAGGCATGACTTGATAACTAAGGCCTCCGCCTACAACACCCATACGGTAACTGTTCGAATTTTTAAGCACAAGGTCAATCAGTGATCTTACCTTCACTAGCTGAATACCCGTCACCATGTATAAACGCCCGTCTCCTATGCGTATGGAAGGTTTAGCGACAAGCCCTATCAGCCCCTTAATTCTCTTCACATTATCTTTACTGCTATAAGTCTCTTGACCATACACATTGCCAGTACCCATCTCAACTAGCAAAGGGACACGAAATAAAGGAGTGATAGAAAAAGACAGCCCGAGCGCAGTCTGATAGAAGAGACCTTTAACAGATTGCTCTCTAAATTCAGTATT
Organism: uncultured Gammaproteobacteria bacterium; assembly: GCA_964568795.1. Lineage (GTDB taxonomy): Bacteria > Pseudomonadota > Gammaproteobacteria > Comchoanobacterales > Comchoanobacteraceae > CAZMRQ01. The sequence continues at coordinate 15,053 of CAZMRQ010000026.1, forward strand.
ATTCGAGGTAAATTGAGAACTCTCAAATCCTGCTGCTCCATCAAAAACGATAGATGCCTGAACCAAAGATGTCACTGCAAATACACAAGCCAAGAACAGACCTAATTTTTTCATCAACATAACAGAGTTCCTTTTCACACACCTTATCTTACACATCTAAATCCGCTATAGCAAGATCAATGTGTGCGTTCAAATGTTTTGAGACTGAATGGCCTCACCCTGTATGATCGGGGCATCTCTATTCATCCCTGCTCTTTGGTTGCAGTCTAGGCGCTAGGCCCGGTGTTAACGTTAGATCTGAAAATCGGCCTTGTTTGATCTCATAATTTTGGTGAATAGATCCCTTTCAAAAGTATTGCAACTTTTATATTTTATCACTTTATTCTCTCATTGATATCTGAATCTGGGCCGAACAAGCATGCTAGAGCCCCTATAAACTCGGTTGGATAATCATTCAGAATAGATGCCATTAAATAAGTAGATACACGAGTCGCACACACAGCCAAAAGTATTGTGTTTACTGAATTTGCATTATGACCTCACTTATGCCTACAATTAGCAAACCCATCAAGGAACTCACCCATGACTCCTCCACTATTTTTGACTGTACTGCTATCTTTGTGTAGTCTCGTTCATGCAGACAGCCAAGCAAAAATCATTGAAAATGCACTGCCAAGTATTATTGGCATTTATGCCGAAGCTGCCGAGCCTACATTAGACTCCCCTTCACACATAGGGGCTGGAGTAATCATTAGCAAAGAAGGACATGCCATCACCAACGCGCATGTCATTAAGGACAGTAGAAACATTATAGTGCAGCTTAATGACGGCCAGAAACATTTTGCCCAAGTCGTCGGAGCAGACATTCAATCAGATTTGGCTTTGCTCAAGATTGAAAGTAAAAATAAATTTAAACCCATCCAAATAGGCAATAATACTAGCGTACAAATTGGCTCACAAGTGATGGCAATAGGCAATCCATTTGGGTTGAGCCAATCTGTTACATCTGGCATCGTTAGTGGGCTTCACCGATCTGATACGAGCCTGCGTATACAAGATTTCATCCAAATAGATGCTCCTATCAATCCCGGCAACTCAGGCGGTGCGTTGCTTAATGAGCGTGGCGAATTGGTCGGCATTAATACGTCCATTATTAATGTGAATAAAAATGAAAAATCAAGGCCAGTTAACATTGGCATTGGTTTTGCAATCCCTATTGATATTGCCATGCCTATCATCAACCAAATACAAAAAAATGGACATGTTCAACCGGCATGGCTCGGTGTAGTCACCCAAAATATTGACCATAATATTTCTCAAGTACTTGGGGTACAAAGCGACCGTGGGGTCATTGTAACTGCTGTCATAGAAAACTCACCCGCTGCTAATGCCAATATACAGCCTCTTGACATTATTCTGAGTGTCAATGGTGTTAAGATCAATGACTTTGAACACCTACGCAGTATAATCATTGCTCACGGCCCTGATTATGATACTCAAATACATCTGATCAGAAAAAAACAAGAACAAACTCTATCTCTTAAAACTGCAGCACAAAAAACAATGAACCAAAAGGAAAAGATTAATGACGCATTTCAAGGCATTCATGTTGTGAACCATCAAGAGCTTGAACTTGGTCAGAAGAAGGTGAGTGGTTTGAGGGTCATGTTTATCGATGAAAAAACCCCTGCAGCTCTCTCAGGACTCATGCCAAACGACATTATAACCCATATCAATGAGACAAGCCTTGAGTCAATCAATCAGTTTTCACACCTCTACAACAATCTCCCCAAAGAAAATATCTTAACTGTTCAACGAGGCAGCCGTAAGATGTACGTTGCCCTCAATAATTAGAGCCAGAGACATGAATAAAGCAAAATTTCTATCTTTTATAAAATCACCCGTGACACGATGGAGTGTATTTGATTTTGCTAATACAGCCTGGTCAACCGTCATTATTACCTTCATATTCTCGACTTATTTTACCAAAAAAATTGCTGTGAGCCCTGAAAGTGGCACCATATTATGGGGTCACCTAATGACCGTTGTTGGCCTCGTTGTTGCCATCACATGCCCTATCTTAGGCTCAATAGCTGACCTTCATGCTGGGGAAAAAGGCTGGTTAATTGTCTTTGCTATTGGCAATGCTTGCTGTGCCTGGCTTCTTTGGTTTGCTTACCCAGACCACAACAGCCTCATATTTACCATGCTTATCTGTGGTTTTGGAACACTCTTCTATGAATACGTCACCCTCTTTTACAATGCACTACTGCCACGAATAGTGCCAACAAAAAAAATTGGACGTATTTCTGGTATCGGTTGGGGTATTGGGTATTTAGGTGGACTGTGCTGCCTAACATTTATTTTATTAACATTTATAAACCCAGAGACACCCCCCTTTGGGCTTGATACTAAAACATCCATGCAAATTCGCATTATAGGTCCTATTGTCGGCACATGGTTTCTATTCTTTGCATTGCCCTTAATCAGCTGCAAATTACCTAAACAAGACTCAGACAACCTAGGCTATGTTAAATCTGTCCGGATGGGTCTTGCAAAGCTTATATCCACCCTTAAGACTGTCCATAAAAACAAACCTTTATTCTATTTTCTACTTGCCCGCATGTTCTTTGCTGACGGCTTAAATACGTTATTCTCATTTGCTGGAATTTACGCTGCAGGAACATTTGGATTTAGTATTCAGGATGTTATTGTATTCGGCATTTGCTGCAATATTATTTCAGGAATTGGATCTATCATCCTTTCATGGCTTGATGATCTGGTTGGTCCAAAAACACTTATGCTCATGAATTTATTCTGCATGACATGCTTTACTACAATGATCATTTTTGCTACTACAAAAGTATTATTCCTAGTCTTCTCTCTCAGTTCTACTTTTTTTATTGGCTCTATTCAAGGTGCAAGCCGATCATATCTGGCTCGAATAGCACCTCCCGACAAACGCTCAGAAATGTTTGGTTTATTTTCCCTATCTGGAAAAGCAACGGCATTTTTAGGACCTTTTTTACTCGCACAACTGACACTTTGGTTTCATTCACAAAGAGCAGGAATGTCCTCTGTTATTATATTTTTTATTCTTGGCATCATCATGTTATTTAAGCTGCCTGATATCAAACAGGTTCAGTCTGAGACAACCAGCTAGCCATACTTAATGCGGCATAGGTAAAAACCGCTGCTGCACCTGCACGCTTGAATGCCAGCAATGATTCATACTGTAATTTTTCCAAGCTCTGGTTGCTCTGCCTAGCTAATTGGTCCAACATAACATACTCACCTGAAACCTGATAGGCCAATACAGGAACCTGGACACTGTTTGTAATACGCAGAATGATATCAAGGTATGGCATCCCTGGTTTAATCATCAACCAATCTGCACCTTCTTGTATATCGAGCAAACACTCTCGAATTGCTTCATCAGAATTTGCAGGATCTTGTTGATAACTTCGCTTGTCTCCTTGAGCTAAAGAACAATCACTGCCTACAGCGACTCGAAATGGGCTGTAGAAACTTGAAGCATATTTGGCTGCATAGCTCAAAATGATAGCTCGCGAATAGCCCATCTCCTCACAAGTATTTCGCAAAGCCTTTACACGCCCATCCATCATATCTGATGGGGCAAGAACATCCGCGCCAGCAGCAAGCAGGACCTGAGATTGCAAGCACAATTGCTCTACTGTTGAGTCATTATCCACATACCCTTCACGTAATAACCCGTCGTGGCCATGTATAGTGTAAGGATCAAGCGCCACGTCAGCAATGATGCCACAAGGAAAACCACGTTTTTTTAAGGCACTAATTGCACGACATACAAGATTATCCTCACGCAATGCCTCTTGTGCATGATGGCATTTCTTCTCAACTGGCACCACTGGAAAAAGTGCTACTGAAGGAATGCCTAACTCAACTGCTTTTTCAACTAAATGACAAACTGCATCTATACTATGGCGCTGTACACCTCTAAAACCAGGAATCTCAGAAGAGCCCGTTTGTTCATGGACAAAAATCGGCAATACTAAATCATCTACTGACAACTGATGCTCTGCAACCAAGCGTCTGCTCCAGTGCGCTTGCCTTGAACGTCGGCATCGAATCAAGGGAAACCCACTCATTGCTCTGCCACCCAGTTAATGCATGCATCAACACGCTTTCTCATCACAGTGTGTGGCATCACTGTCACCAGCTCTTTAAGCTCTGCACCCTGCGCTTGCCCAATAAGCGCAACTCGCAATGGCATAAATAATTTTTTGCCACTAACTTGCGCAGAAACTTTTAATTCAGTTAATGCATCGGAAAAATAGTCACGGATATATTCGGGTTTTTCAGTCACCATCTGCCGCCAATGCGTTAGCACTGCTATGCTTTGAGGCCATTGAAGCACATCCTTCGCATCCACCGATAACTCAAATTCGCCAACAACACCGTCTACTCGAGCCAATAGGTCTAGTAATGTGTCGGCATTGCTTTGATACAAAGAGATGATAGGCAAAAGAAGGCCCTTATCATAAGAACTAAGATACTGTGCTTGGGGGATTTGTTCTAGCAATCGTGCGAGAACGCCCTCAGGAGATAATGCCCTGAGATATTGTGCATTAATCCACTTGAGTTTTTGCCGATCGAAAGCCGCTGGTGCAGCATTGAGCCGACCAATATCGAAACATTCTTGTAAATCAGAAAGTGAGAAAATATCCTGTCCATCAGGGTGTGACCAACCCAACAATGCCATGCCATTGATAAGCGCTTCTGAGAGATACCCTTGACTCTTAAAATCAAGAATGCTCACGGAATCATCACGTTTAGATAGCTTCTTTCTATCAGAACCAACTATAACAGATAAATGCCCAAACTGTGGATGAGTCCAATTAAATGCCTGATAAATAATCATCTGCTTAAGTGTGTTTGGCAGGTGTTCCTCACCTCGAAGCACATGAGTGATTCCCATAAGGTGGTCATCAATGACACACGAAAAATTATAAACTGGCATCCCACCCGAGCGCATCAGCACAAAGTCCCCCACAGTCTCACAGGCAAGCGCTATATCGCCACGGATTAAATCAGAAAAAGCCAAAGTTCCTTGCTGGTCATTCCGAAACCTGATTGTGAAATCAGTGCTTTCGGCCTTCTGTTTTGCCTGCTCTAATGATAAATCACGCCATGGACTACACAGCTGGAATGGGCGCTTGTCTTGCACTGCAGAATCACGCATTTCGTCGATCTGCTCATCCGTCAAAAAACAATAAAATGCCTTTCCTTTCTCGAGCAATTGATCCACATGTTGTTTGTAATAACCCAATCTCTCACTCTGCCGATAGGATTGATAGGCCCCTCTCATCGACCCATCAGGCAATAATCCTTCATCCCATACTAAACCCAACCAAGCTAAATCATTGACCTGCTGAAATTGGGATGATTCAATATGGCGTTTTTGATCTGTATCTTCAATGCGTAAGATGAAGTCACCCGCATTTTTTTTTGCAAAAAGATAGTTATACAGAGCAGTCCTTGCACCACCAATATGCAATGACCCAGTAGGCGAAGGTGCAAAACGTGCTCTAATCATAGCTTATCTCAAAATAATTTCTGCCAGTATAACAAGTCGTATCAGCTACGTCACCCCTCTATTTTTGGTTAAATAGATAATGGTTTACTCGAACTCGGCACAGCCTCACCAAGCGCTCTAACTGCTTCTAGTACAGCTTCTGGATCGTGGTTAGTTATCATAAACACACCAATTCCGCTGTCTCAGGCGCATTCCATTTTACTTGAAAGAGGTATATCTTGGCCACCTGCGCCTTTCATTAAAAAACAATCACTCATTATTTGACCTTCAAAACGAACCTCACTTCTAAGCATACGCATCCATTCACTAGAAGACTAGCAGGGAACTCAGCATCAACTTCCGGGCATATCACATGAATCGGCATAATATGGGGCAGTTGCAATCTCACCTGCGATAGCTCAAGATATCTGTAAATCAATAAACAACTACCTCTTCAGGCACCCTTTTTGCCTTTATGTTCTATTTTTTGTTGATTTCTCAGTTGTTAGATACTGTGATCCTATGCTTGGGCAAGATTCGGTGGATCCAGGCTCATGCCCCCTTTTGGCGTTGAAACATATCGTGCTCATTATCTCGGCAAATAGTTTTTTTGCTATTCCCATATATCTCACTCTTATCCTTTGTTTTGAAAACACTCTTTCGTATGGACTCCTTATTTTTGTCAGCCACTT
>CAZMRQ010000027.1:0-20497 GCA_964568795.1 uncultured Gammaproteobacteria bacterium
CTCAGGGTGACATTTCTAATCTGTTAAGGGTGACATTACTAAATTGCTATTACATTATATCACTTGTTAACTTGTCTGTGTCATGCGGGTGTGTTAACCTGAGGATGTTTTAAGAGACAAGTATTGTATGTTCCCGTTTTTGTTAAGCTTGATACTATGCACCGGGGTGTATGCTCAGCGATTAGAATTAACATTGACCCAGGCTCAAAAGGCGCCTTGGCCTATATCGCTTGATGTGGCTGAAGGGGTGTCTGAAACTATTGTCAATGTTTTAGAGCAAGATATTAAGCTTAGTGGGGTATTAACTCACGATCCCAGCCATGCACAAGTTGTGTATCGAGTTGAGCCATGCAAAGAAGGTGTGTGTGTCGGTCACCAAGGTCAGCCAACTGCTACAGCAGTGACAGGGGATGGCTCTGATGTGATGTTGGCGCATCATCTGATGGACTATATTATGCAAGATGCATTGGGGACCCCAGGGTGGTTTCATCACCGCTTAGTCTATGTCGTGACAAGTGGCAATAATATGAAAGACAGAAACTATCATCTGGAGGTGTCGGATATCCTTGGTCGTGATGTCCAAACTGTTTTTCAAAGCCATGAGCCTATTATGTCCCCAGCATGGTCACATGACGGTCAAAAAATAGCCTATGTGTCATTTGAGAAGTATGAACCGAGCCTTTGGGTGCAAGATCTGCAATCGGGCCAGAGGGAAATGGTCTCAGGGATCCCTGGCATTAATGGTGCTCCTGCGTGGTCCCCTGATGATAAGACATTGGCTCTGGTTCTGACTAAAACAGGAACACCAAAACTGTATACGCTTAATCTTGCAAGCGCAAAGCTCAGTCAGTTGACATCAGGTCGAGGCATTGATACAGAGCCACAGTGGTCTCAGGATGGCCAATCTGTAGTCTTTACTTCTAACCGCAGTGGTACGCCACAAATTTACCGTTATCATTTCCAAGACCAGTCAATTGACAGATTAACGTATCAGGGGGGCTCACACGTTCGTCCTACACTGAGCACCAATGGCAAAATGGTTACCTTAGCTAAAGATATGCGCTGGGGAGTGATGTACCATGATTTACAGCAAGAGTCTAGTCGGCTTATCAGTGCTTCAGGGTCTGAAGATCAGCCTATGATACATCCGCAAGGTTACCTGGTGATCTATACGAAGCGCTTTGGTTCGCAAACTATGCTCGAGATCGCGCATGTGTCTGACCCTATTCGTTACCGCCTGCCAGCAAAATCAGGATTTATTCGCTTTCCAACTTGGTCTCATTCCTAAGGAGTTACTATGAGAAAATTAATTGTTTACACCCTTTCCCTTGGCTTAATAGGTTGTCAGAATTCATCTGATAAATCATATGCAGAAATCACGGGGACAAAGCCAATGCAGGGGGCTGCCCATTTTCAGTTAAAGCAATACAGCGTGGATGGTTCTGAAGTAGCTGATCAAATGGTCTTTTTTGATCTTAATAAAAATCAGCTGCAAGAGGCAGATAGAATTAAGCTGCAACAATTCGCTGATGCAGTAGCGGCTAAATCGATTAAAATTAGAGTCGAAGGGCATACAGATGAACGTGGCAGTGCAGAGTACAATGTCGCTCTTGGCTGGCGCCGATCTCAAGCAGTAGCAGAGTACTTGCAATCTTTAGGTGTGGATAAAAAACAGATTTGGATGGTGAGTTATGGCAAGGAAAAACCAGTGGTTTATGGCCATAATGAAACAGCCTGGCAGTTAAATCGCCGTTCCTATGTGAGTCTTGTGAATGAGACACAGTCATGATATATGTCGCTGTTTTTTTATTATTGGCTGTCCCTTCAAGTTATGCGGATGCAGAAGAGCAAGTGCGTGTTTTACAAAATCAAGTTAACTATCTCACCTCTCAACAACTGCCACAACAGCTTCAATCTCTTGAGGTGGAAGTGCAATCTTTGCGTGGTCAGGTCGAGCAGCTTCGTCATCAACTCAAGCAAGTAGCTAGTGCTAAAACGTCTGAGAAGCAAGCGCCGTTTAATGATCAGCAAGTCTACAAGGCAGCTATTGATGCATTGCAGAAAAAACAGTATGCACAAGCCTCAGACCAACTGCAAAAGATTTTAACCCGTATGCCAAAATCAACCTATGTGCCCAATGTGCATTATTGGTTGGGTGAGATTGATTTATTATACAATCGATACACTCAAGCTATGAGCCATTTTCAGCAGGTTCTTGAGAAATTTCCAAATCATAATAAGGTTCCTGATAGTTTGCTTAAATTGAGTGTGGCTGAAGTGGAAATAGGCAGGCATGAGTTGGCTGAAAAACATCTAAAGCGTATATTGGACGAGTTTCCACGATCAAGTGCTGCGCATATGGCACGTATGCAACTAACTCGATTAGAAGGGGTACAACAGGGAACCAGTTAGTGTTATTATTTTGATTTTCGACTGATATAAAAACCAAGAAAGCAATTTGATGCAATAATGAGGATAGACCAGAGGCTTTGAGGCGCTACTGCTATTAAGCCAAGAGCTACCAATAGAGCCGTACTTATTAAATGATAAAGATACCCTATGTTTATAAGTTGAGCGGATTGCCCATGCTGCAGTCCATTGATCCAAAAAATGTTAGCTATAAGAACGGTTATAACTCCAGATGCTAGGAGTAATCCTAGATTGGGTATATTTGTCAGAGTTATCTGTGATCCATATTGAAAAGAGAGGATCATACACAGTGCCGCACATATTATGAATATTCCAGCAAATCCATCTGTTAGATAGTTCTTAGATTTCACAAAACCTGTGGAGTAACAAACCCAGGAGAAAATCATTATTAGAGTTATAATTGTTCCAGTTAGGGTGGATTGGTTGGTATGCCATATTCCCCAGTAATTAATAATGATAGCCGTATTGCTAACTAAAGCACAGAGGATGCATATGAGGCTGTATTTTCTTGTAGTAAAAGCAGCTAAAAATAGAAGTGTCGAAATAGGCCATATGCTGGAAATACATTTGTACATATCTATAGGCAGTAGTTTTAGAGCGATTGCTTGACATTGATATGCAGAAAAGAGGCATATACCATATATAAATGAGTGTGGCCATAAGAAAACAGGGTCTTTCTTTCTTTTTAAAAGAACCGCTATAAAAGATGCACCAATCATAGTCAGCAATGTTTGGTCAGAAAAAGAGATGTGTTTTGTTGTGAGTAAAATTGGATCATGCAAGCACCACAGGAGTATTGCCATTATGCCGCATAATGTGGGGTGACGTAGGTAAAGGCGCCTGAGTGTACTAGCCATCATTGTCTATCCATTGAAACTGTCTTTTTAGAATTCTACAGGAAAAGCAGGTGTATTGAAATAGCATGGATGCCATGGAGGGTTGAGTAGTTTATCTTTTAAGAGAGAGTCTCTTTGTTGTTTACGAGCATAAATACATATCAGACAGTTTGAGGCAATTAATATGTCTATGTAACTTTCATTGCTTCTATCACCCCTATGCTCCAAGCGGTTTTGAAGTAGTCTATAGATATTAGGCAGCATGTTTTATCTCTTTTGTATCATTATCTAAGTTGATAAGCACATCTCAATCGAGAGCTTAGTCTATTAAGAAAGAAGGAGTGGATGGGGTTTCTCTTGCTGATTTTTTGTTGATATAGATAGAAATAATGCAGTTGAATATTATTATAATGAGTGCGCCAATAGATGAAGGAGCTGTTTTAATCATACCCAGATCCCAGAGTATTAGAGAGCTCAATACGTTAAAAACGTAGGAGAAATTAACTAATAATGCTGTGTTGCCCAAGCCAACTCCATAAATCCAGAAAATATCTGCAATAAAGACACAGGTGATCCCAGTGATAGAAAGCAATGATATATCGTAGAGACTAAGGAGACTTAAGTTCGTGCCACTCCAGAGCGAAAGGATGAAGCAGTAAAATGTGCAACAGATAAAGATACCGGTAAATCCATCGCATATGAATTTTTTTGGTTCTGAAAAGCCTACACTAAATGCACTCCAAAGCAATGCAGAGAGAAAGGTAGTAAAAGCACCAATAAGATAATGTGGTTCATAGATCCAACTATCCCAATAACAACAAGCAATAGCAAGATAGCTTACAACAGAGGAAACGATAGCAATGCGATTATGCTTTTTATTTTGAATTATCGCTGATAACAGGAGAGTGCACAAGGGCCATGTACAAATGATGCATTTGTACATATCCGTGGGGCATAGTTGCATGCTTAACGAAATAAGCAAATAGTTACTAAAAAGGAAGAAGCCGTAGAGAGGGGATTTGGGCCATTTGAATACGCGGTATTTTTTTTTGTGTGAGCAGAGGGCTGTTGTTGTTGCAGCCAACATGCAAATCAGTGTTTGTTCATTGTATGGCATATGTTTTGTGAGTATGAGGGCAGGCTCACGAATAAGCCAGATCAAGCAGGATAGAGCGCCCAGTGTCGTGGCATAGCGTGGGCGTAAATAATTGTATATGTCAAGACCCATATTGGCATGTCTTTGAAAAGTTCATTATACATCAGTGTGGCGCTATTGAAAACTATTATAGGTGGTTGGATTTATTCTCAATAAAAAATAGCCTTGTGATCAAAACAAGTCTATTATGAAATTTCAAAATCATTACAAAAACGTGAATGGGGCGTATGCCACTTAACAAAGAAAAAGAAAGACAGACCGGTTGTTCCGCTGAGAAAGCGGATGATGCTTTGCATGATAGTTTTTCTGATATGTGCATCAGTCCTATGGCGCAATCAACCAATTGTGTCGCCAACCCACTGGTTGTTCCGGAATTCTCTACTCGGGCTTATCACTTATTTAGTCCAGCAGTGAATTGCTCGGGTGATATTTACCATATGGCTGCTTACCAATTAGTCTGTCATCATTTCGCCTGGCATGTTCCAGATGTATTCCTTGGTTGGGATGTAAATGAGACTTATGGGCAAGCAGTGCGGGGGCTGAATTTCATGAGTATTATTGGTCTTGAAGGAAAATGCCATATTATTAACCCAAGTGAGGTATTAGAAGAAAAAGATGTTTCAGTCCAGTCAAGCAGGTCTTTTCATAGTTCAGTTCGCAGTAAAAAAATGCGCAGAGCACTAGCGAAACAAAACATCATTGCGTGTGATCAGAAAATAACAACCTCCTTTCTCAATAGTGCTTATCAAAACTATGGCAACAAGATCACAGAAGTTCTTAAAGAAGGTTTTTTAGATAGGCCTGCAAAATTATTGCCTCCAGATATCTGTCATGCCATCGATCAGTCTGTTTCAGAGCAACAAGATAAGGTGAAAAAGTTTGTGGGGGAATCTTCTTTTATTCTTTTACATGAGCGTTACTCACACCATGCCAATGCGCAACAGGATCTTAGTGAACAAGCAATTAATTCCATTAGAGTGATTGCCCAAAGTCGAAGAATAAAAGTATTTGTGATATGCACAACTGATATCGCTCGATATATGAAGAAAAATGATTTGTCTGATTGCATTGTGCCATTTGCGCCTTTGAAATATTCTATGGCAGGAAACACTGTCACATGCGACAGCAAGTATGACAAATACCGCCATATGAAACTGTTATTTGAAATTTCCAAACTGACTGGTTTTGTAGGAGTGGTCGGTGGCACAAGCGGCACATTGGATGTGGCTGCACTTTTAGGTTTGCGTGTATTTGATTTGCACAGCTTTGCCCAATCCAATAAGGCATTTTTCTCACCGAATGTTAAGACAGGACTAATCAAATATCAGGATTTGCGTGTTTGTTTACAGACAGTGTTTATGTTTGTTTGCCGCAATCCCTTTATTGATCAAGTGAGAGAAGAAATACACAAGTTTAGGGTTTCCGTCGCGTCTTTGGTTGGGTGATCAATATCAAGAAGGTCCCTGTCTAGGTCCGGATTTTCTTATTTCATCTGAAGTCTGTCCAGAGGACATTGTTAGGAAGCTGATTTATCGGCATGAAAATTTACACTCTGATCGTTCTATTTTTGATTTGGTATTGCTGCCACGAGATCCGAAAGACAGCACGCCGGTCAAGATTGTTCCAAGAGCGAAAGAAAGGATTATTGCTGCATCCATCAACCCATTTTTTACAGAGCAACAGGACCGGCTCAGACAAGCTATTTGCCAACAGTTGTTTGCTGAGAACGGATTGATTTAATCAGTTGGGTGCATGGGGCGAGACTGTGAGTAATAAGCCTTCTTTTTTAATCACGCGAATAAGTTGTCCTTTGCGAATCGGTTGTGCGGATTGAGCTTGCCAGTATTCACCTTGGATGAGGACTTCGCCTTTTGGATTCAGTGTTTGGGTCACTTTTCCAGTAAGACCAATAACGTCATTAACAGCAGGTGTATGCCGTGATTTCATGACCATCCAAAGTGATAGTCCCACACAGGCTGCAAAACTTAAAACTGTGCCTACTAAGACATCAAGACCAATACCTATAGCCATTTCTGTTTGATCAATAAAGAACAGTCCGCCGAGGAATAGGGCGATAAGTCCTCCGAGTGCTAGAATGCCTAATGACGGGGTCAACAGCTCAAAAATGAGGCAACAAAATCCAATTACAATTAAGATAATGCCAGTAGTTGTCACAGGCAAGAGATAGAGGCTGTATGCCGAGATACATAAGCAAATGGCCCCCAATATTCCTGGGAAGAGCGCACCTGGGTGCATGATTTCAAAGAATATGCCGTAAATTCCGGCCAACAGGAGAAGATAGGCAATGTTCGGGTGTGCAAAAAAAGATAAAATTTCCATTTTAAGTGAAGGCTCGATTTTAACTAGCTGAGCATTTTTGGTCTGCAGGGTCATTCTTTTGCCATTTTTTTGAATGACGCTTTGGTCACTTTGTTTAAGCAAGTCATCCATGTCTTTTGCAAGTATTTCGATAACGCCTAACTTCAGTGCTTCTGAGGCAGTAATAGATCTGGCGTTATTGACTGCTTGTTCAGCAAAGCTCTGCCAGCGATTTTTGTGTTGGGCAATGCTTTTCAGCCATGCTGCCGCGTCTGAAGATGCTTTTTTTTGAAGATCACTCTGATTTTCGCCACTTAGTCCTACAGGTGTTGCGGCACCCAAGCGGGATCCGGGGGCCATAGCAGCTAGATCACTTGCATAGACAATAAAGGTGCCAGCTGAAGCTGCTTGAGCGCCTTTGGGCGACACATACACCATGACAGGCATGTCAGTGTTGAGCATAGATAGGACAAGAGACTCTGTGGCACTGAGGAGTCCTCCTGGTGTATTGAGCTCAATAAGAAGGGCTGGCATTTTTTTATTTTGAGCTTGAGCCAATCCTTGATTGATATAGTCAACAGTGACGGGTGTGATAGGGCCATTGATTTTTAGATGAGCTATTGATGTAGAGCCAGATGCCAAGGCACACAAAAAAAGCCATGAGCACAATAAGTATCGCATAGTTAACCCCAATGTAGACTGAGAGTTATCATAGCTTTTTCGCTGTTGAACTGCAAATCAACGCAGTATAATACTATAATGCTTAGCTTTAAGAGAGGGCGATTATAGGATTGAATACCACGTATAGACGTGGCATGCAATAAACGTATAAAGGCAAGTAAATTGTTTAGCAGCTCAAGGCACAAAATCAGCTCAGGCTAGCGGTATTAAAGATGGCAATAGTCTGCCTAGGTCAAAAAGACGTATGAGCCAATAGGGTGACAGTCCGAGCGCAGCAGTAGTCATAAAAAGATGGGGTGAGTGTATTCTTAAATGACCCCAAGAGAAAACCACATGAATAAAGAGGGGGTGACTAAAAATGTTTATGGTGCAAGGTGTTATCGATTAATTATAGCTCTTATTAATAATTACTTAATATAAATTAATAATTTTATGTGATATGATGGCATCTAAAACACAGGTATAAATTATGATTAAGGTTTTAGGTCAACAGTATATAAAGACAGACAAAGGAACATTTAGGGTAAGTGAAGATGGTGATAGAATACGATCTCCATGGACATTGAATCTAGGATCCTTAACAGAAGCTATGGGTAAATCCGCTATAACTGATCCAGTTCTATCCAGGGGAATGGTTGAACCTCCTGCCGCATTAGAGGTTACGCTAGCTAATGGACAATCAGCTGATAAGCCAGGTAGTCCAAGGGTTGAAAATACTATGCCAAAAAGAAATGTAAGTCTTGTATCGCCGATGGATGTAGATCTGCATTGTGATAAAAAGAAGAAGTCCTCTCATCAGAATCGCCAGCCTATGAGCGCTGTGCAAGAGAAAGGAGTTGAAGCGACAGCTATGGTCCTCTAGGTACTTAGGGCAGTCAAGTATTTTAGCTAAGCTCCTTATAGGGGTGCTCTCATGTACACAATAAGTATATGCAGTGATTTAAGTCAATTGCATTGAGGCATGTATGCTGTATTATCTAGATGGCATGCATGTCTTAATGGTTGTATATGGTGCCATTTAAATATCAATAATACCGAAAATAAAGGAAGAGTTGCCAGGTTTTCTTCGTCAGAGATCTTGTAGAAAGAAGACTCATGCAATATTCAATTAAGGCTGTATGGGCGAAGGCAATGATACAATAGCTCTAGAGCAGTCTGTTGTGGCAAAGGTGCAAAGAGTTGTGTATGGGTATATGATTTTTTTGAGGTCTTAGCATTGCTGTAGGAGGATTTGTGTTTATGATTTCGGTGGTGTGCACATATTCTTCACTCAGACTGCCATATATAACATATTGTAAATAAGCTTGATTATATGATACAATGCTAATAGACTATTTCATGAATGGCGCCTCAGATTTCTCTATCCTGCTGTCGATTGATTCTACGGCGCTGTGTTGAGCAGAGAAATAGTCCATCACCAAACAACATGGGCTTTAGAGAATCTCTGTCCATAGCTAAAATTCAAACCATGTCATAGCAGCGCAGTGACTGACGCCTGGCCGACTAATTGGTGTAGTCAGATTCCTAAGTATAAACCAGCTAATCTAACCCAATATGAAAATCATGATAAAATTCTTGAACCAGTCCAACACGTGAGACGGTAATAATAGCTAAATGTCTTGCTTATTTTTACTGCAGGGAATGGGAGCTCAATGTCTTAATAACAGGTGCATTGAGTCCACTAGGGAAAAAATTATTGACGAGCATGCTTTCAATTATCAACTTCGACCTTTAGTCAGCACCATGCCAGTGATGAAATATGGAAATAGTGTGTTATTCAGAAAAGTTTAGTTGGCCCCAGTATAGTCAACGAAGCACGTAGAATATTGATGTCCTAACCCATACGGGAGAGCTTCACCAAAGCACCCTCAGGAGAATATAAATGTGTACAACATTGAGGCAAGTGCACGGCAACATCTGTAGATAGTTGCGCCATTGGTAGTTGTGATGAGGTGTGGCATTGCGTCTTTCCATAGTATTGAGTATAAGGACATTTAAGTGTTTTAAGTCAATAGTATTGACAGTTGTAGAGTGTATTGTGTAGCCTCTATATGATACAGTTGGTTTGAGTGGTTGTATATGATGCCATTTAAACCTCAATAATAGCATAACAATAAAGGAAGAATTAATATGTCGCCTGGTAGTCCACGTCTGAGAGAACGTCGGAAATCATTTTTCTCTCCCCCTGATCTCCTAGTCCCAATCTATGATGATCGATCTTCGCTTAGTTTAGCTTATGAGCACAATCTGTTTGAGTTTTGTACAGGTTTTGATATTTCTCACATAATTGAGTTTATTCAAAATGAAATTAAGCCTTGTTGTGAGGCTGAGTTTTTTTATCTACGAAAAGCTAAGGAAGCTTCGTGTTTGTCCGAGGCTGTTATTAAGATTGCTGAAAACAATAGTTTTCTTATAAGGGCTATGTGTTATGAAGAGTTTAAGGACGAGTTTAACAAATACCTCCTCATGGACTGTGTGGTAAGAGAGTTAACAGTTTTTTGCAGACAAGGAGTTGCTAGTCGGGTGGTTGAAAAACTCAGGGAATCAAACATTGAATGGCATGTTTTTGCAATGTTTTTCTATACGTTATTTAAAAATGAGCCTTCTGAGGATGAGCGGCTCAAGATATTCGAAACGTACTGTGTTAGCGAGGGGTTACAGGTGGTATTGAATAAATCAGAGGTGCCACTTTGCTTTTTCCTACGTTACTTATATGAAATGGCAGATGGAAAAAGAGCTGTGTCTGCGCTGAGTTCAGAGTATTTATGGGAGAACATCCCGATAGCCACAGGTGTGCGACATAATGATCTACGTGAGGCATTATTATGGTACGGAGCTGATTTGAAGAATCACAGTTTGGTCGGAGGAATGCGTCAGGCGTTGACGAATATTCCTGTTGATGAGAAGCGTAATGATGCGATAGAAAAGCTCTTTCTTTGTGAGCATATACTTCCGCAGGTCATCATGTTTTTGCAGTCGAGTCCAATTAAGCTAGCAGGATTTTTGAGTGAGAATATAAATGTGTTGGATAGCTCCTCTGTAAATAAGTTCTTGCCTAGTTTCTGTGCATCTAGCTCTTGGGAACGTATCCTAGATGAATATTTGAAAATGAATACAGATCTTGAGGGCCGCATTCAGGTGTTGATAAATGTGGGTGGTTTCTCTAGCTCTAGTGCTGTAGCCTGTGTTTTACTCCCCCTATTTAAAACTGGTAAAATTATGCGTTCATTAGAGGATATGTGGTCGTGTGGTTTCCGCTCTTTAACAGTCTATATAGATGTTTTATGCACATGGCAAATGGAAGGTGTCGCGTGTCCTCAACAATTGCCTGATCAAGTTGTTAAAGAGTATGTCGCTTTGATGAAGAGAGAGTATCCACACAACATATTGGTTAAGTGTTCAGCTGAGCTGCGTCATTTTGAAAAAGACCCAGTTGAGCAATTGTTCATTATCTTCCCCCCCGCTGAGGGATATGATCGAAAGGCGTATCTCCAAGATAAAATGCTACATTTTATTGAAAGAGATCCTCGGTCGCTTATTGAGTTTTTACAGACCTATCGGCACCATGGCTCCTTTGAGGAAATGAGAGACCAACTTATCTGGGCTAGTGTGTGTGAGGAAAACACAGCATTGCCGTTTACAATGCTATATAGATTATGGTTATTACTAAGAAGTGCCCCCGATGATAAGCTTGGTTACAAAGGCGATGTCATGTCTCAGATCAGGGATTTGGCGAAAAATGAGATCCTGATACCATATATCCGTGTTGCATTGGAACAACATAAAATAAGAACGTTGGTCAATGGGATGCTTTATTTTGAGAAAGCCAACGACGATGTGTGGAAAGATGTGGCAGATCAACTGAAATTAGCTGTAAACCTGATCGATACGACAGTTCAGGAGAAGGTAGACGAATGGAGGCAAGCAAAGGATCTGCTCAGTGATTTGAGTGATGTACCGCAGTTTTCCGATATTTGCTCTCTTATAGAAGCTAAACTACCGGTGCATCGATCATTCAGTCCTTCTTTTTAGGGTTTGCGAGGGCTGTGTAGACAGTGGCCATGCAGTCGGATGTTTTTGAAAGATTTACTTGCACTTTTCGCTTTAATTGTTACAATGTGCCTCATGGGTCGTTAGCTCAGTTGGTAGAGCATCGGACTTTTAATCCGCTGGTCGTGCGTTCGAATCGCACACGACCCATACTTCTAGGCCGGATATGGACATAAATGAAATTAAACAAAAAATAGCCGTCTCTGAGAAAGATCTTGATGATCTGAGGGGGTATCTTTGACTTGGCAGTCAAAGAGCAAGAACTGGCTTTAATTTCGCAAAAGCTCACATTGCCTGAGGTTTACAATAACCCAGATGCATTGAAAGGCTTGTCTCAAAAGCAAAAAACTATTCAAAATATAATTGATCCTTATCGAGCAGCAGTCGAGCTTTCTCAAGATTGTCAAGCACTTTGTGAACTCTATGATGAAGACCCAGAGGAATCTGAAACATTGCTAATCGAGCAGGTTGCAGTGCTTACAAAGGCTGTTGAGCAGCTAATGTTTAATCGCATGTTTAAGAATGAGCATGATAGCTGTGCAGCATACCTTGAGCTGCAGTCAGGATCAGGGGGCACTGAAGCACAAGATTGGACAGACATGTTGATGCGCATGTATACCCGTTGGTTGGATACTAAGGGATTCTCTTATGCCATAATTGATCAGATGCCCGGTGAGGTGGCTGGATTAAAGAGTGCCACAATTAAAGTGAGTCACCCTTATGCGTATGGTTGGTTGAAAACGGAGGCGGGAGTTCATCGTTTAGTACGCAAATCGCCATTTGATTCAGGGAACCGCCGTCATACATCGTTTGCGTCAGTATTCTGCTATCCTGAGGCCGATGAGCGTATAGATGTCGAAATTAACCCTGCTGACTTACGTATTGATACCTACCGTGCTAGTGGTGCGGGAGGGCAACATGTCAACACAACTGACTCAGCCATTCGTATCACCCATGTTCCCACTGGCATTGTTGTGCAATGCCAATCAGAGCGTTCACAGCATCAGAACAAAGCCCATGCTATGAATCAACTGCGTGCACGTATCTATCAACAAAAATTGCAAGAGCAGCAAGCCGAGAAAGCAAAATTGGCTTCGAGCAAAAGTGCGATTACGTGGGGGGAGCAAATCAGGTCTTATGTTCTTGATCAATCTCGTATAAAAGATTTACGTACTGGGGTAGAGAAGAGCAATACACAAGCTGTGCTGGATGGAGACATAGATGAATTTATCGAACAAGCACTTAAACAAGATATTCTAGGAGAAGGATAATGGCCGATTTCGAACAAGATATACGTGACCAACGGCAACGCAGACGTCAAAAGCTCGCAGAATGGCGTGCGCAGGGTGGTGCATACCCATCTTGCACTGAGGATGGATTAGTCTCAACAGCTTACTGCCATGCGCATGCACAAGATCAAGAAACAAAGCTGACTATTGCTGGGCGTATTATGCTCAAACGTGTCATGGGGAAAGCCAGCTTTATGACTCTGCAGGACGGTTTTGGGTCTTTGCAGATATATGCCCGCAAAGCGTCTCTGCCTGAGGGCCGTTATGATGTGCTTAAGCAATGGGATTTGGGAGATATTATTAAAGTGTCAGGGACTTTGTTCGTCACTCAGAAAGGGGAGTTGACACTGGCTATTGAGCAAGCAGATTTATTATCAAAATCATTGCATCCATTGCCAGAAAAATACCACGGCTTAGGCGATGTCGAGAAGTGTTATCGGCAAAGGTATTTGGATTTAATGGTTAACAAAGCAACCAGAGAGCGTTTTATCAAACGTTCTCAAATTATTGAAGCGTTACGTGCTTTTTTAATTGATCATGATTTTCTCGAGGTGGAAACACCTATGATGCATGCCCTGGCAGGTGGGGCTACCGCTAAGCCGTTTGCGACACATCACCACACTCTTGATATGCCTTTAAGTATGCGGGTTGCTCCAGAGCTTTATCTGAAGCGATTGGTTGTGGGTGGTCTTGATAGAGTGTTTGAGATTAATCGTAATTTCCGCAATGAAGGGGTGTCAACCAAACACAATCCAGAGTTCACAATGGTTGAGTTCTATCAGGCCTACGCTAATTACCATAATTTAATGGCTTTGACTGAAAAACTGCTTCGTCATATCTTAACGAAGTGTGTGGGGCAATTGGTTGTCACTTACCAAGGTCAGCAGATCGATTTCTCTCAATCTTTTGCACGCATGAGTATGAAGCAGGCTGTGCTTAAATATTTCCCGGAATGTGAGCCATTTATTAGCAATACAGATAAATTAAATCAGTGGTTGGTAGCCAAAGGATGGCCTGGCGCAGATACAACAGGGGCGTGTTGGCTTTCTATTTTTGAACAGGGAATTGAGGGTCAGCTGATTCAGCCGACTTTTATTACAGGTTTCCCTATTGAGTGCTCGCCATTAGCCAGATGTGCTGACAGTGATCCAGCATTGACAGATCGCTTTGAACTCTTCGTTGCTGGCTTTGAGCTGGCTAATGCATTTTCAGAGCTGAATGATCCTGAGGATCAAGAACGTCGATTTGAGGCTCAAATGAAGGCAAAAGTTCAGGGGGATGAGGAAGCTATGCCGCATGATCATGATTATGTGACTGCTTTAGAGTACGGTTTGCCTCCCACAGCAGGTGAAGGCATAGGGATTGATCGTTTGGTCATGTTATTAACGGATGCCGCATCTATTCGCGATGTGATCCTTTTTCCGTTATTGCGCCCACAAAGCTAATTAAGCTTGTGCCCATTGGGGTGTATGAGGCCTGATGGATAGGCTGGGCGTTTTTTTGTCAAGATCCAAGGGGCCAACTGCCAAAGCGTGTGTGCTGTTGCAGGTTACGACAGTCGCATAGCATTCAGGGAACTCCAAGACTTGCATGGGTTTTGCTTTCTCCGTAATCGCTATCTGCCATAAACGTTTTTTGGTCTGGCCACGGTAATGTGTGCGAGCAATGATTTCTTGGCCAACATAACAGCCTTTTTGCAAAGAGAGCGCATGCCAGTAGTCAAGTGATAGCATATGAGCTGTGAACTGGCCAGCTGTTTCAGCAGTGACTCTAGGAATGCCGGCTGTTATTTCATGTGTTTGCCAATGCGCATCTTTGCCTTCTGTCCAGGACAACCATAGATCGGGTTTCCAGCTAATTTGCAAACCCTGAGGGGGGGCAGCGGTGTGTCCTGAGATGCATTGATCTGTTTGGCTGCAAGTTGTTTTTGAAAATTGTGCAAATTTTTGCAGCCGCTGGTGGATTTCATCAGCGAGAGATTCATGGCACAACAATGATATGTGCTGATTAGGGTGCTTGATTAAGTAAATGTCAGCTAAGACTCTGCCTTTGGGATTGCATAGCGCGCTATAGATGATAGGTTGTTGGTTAAGGGTATGGATGTCTGCAGTGATTTGTCCTTGCAGGAAGTCCATGCAATCTGGCCCTGATATAGCAATTTTTTTTAGATGAGTGTGGTAAGACATGATTTTATTGTAATGAAATATCACTGCCTGTCAATGCGCGTTCTTGAATTTACGAGTGTGCTGTGGCAAGGTCATAGGATGAATGATCATTCCACATATGTGACATGGCCACTTGTTGCTGGCAGCTGTGAGTCCACCGATTTCTTTGGGCATTTAGAAATGTTGTTGGTTGAGCAAGCGCAGTTTGTTCGACAAGCACCTGAAATTATTTGTTTATGGGGGTTTCGTTGTCCGAGTGCTGTCAAGTCTTGTGTGGACCAGTTGCAGCCGAAGTTAGTGTATTGTGTTGATTCAGTCCGCGTCGAAAATCTTGGTGTGAAGGTAATTCACAGCCATATTCTTCCTCAAGTTTCTTTGGACTGTTGTTTGGTAACCCAGGCTCAGATGGTCCAGTTAAAAAACCCTAAATGGCTAGAGGAGCTCAATCTGCGGTTGAATGTAGGGGGGCTGTTGTTATTTCATGCATTGGCAAAAGGCAGCTTTTCTTCGTGTGTGCTTGATGGGAGTGTGCCTTTGTGGGATGTCACTGTATGGGCAGAACATCTTGTGGGGTTAGGTTGGGGCGATCCATGTCTTAGTTCACATGATGTGGCTTGGGAGATAGGCAGTGCTCAATCAGCTGTAGATGAGCTTGATCATGCGGGCTGTTGCCTCAGTGCCCATGTCAGCAATCGAGATAAGTGCGGTCAAGTGCCGTGGCCAACAACATGGACAATGCGGGTGATTCTAGGTCATGCACAGAGACGGCATCCTGCGGGTGTGACAGCAGTGCCTTTGCACTCGATTCGTCATCGGCTTCGCCATATTAAAGAGGGTGTTGGAGACTAGCGGGCAGTGGTTTCAGCTAACCAGTTTCTTGGTTGCAGGTATTCAGTTAATTGGGCTTCATGGCTTCCTGCTGCAATAGGGTAGTTGTAATGCCAGGATGCAGTAGGCAGTGATACTAATATTTGATCAGGTTGACTGCCGAATTCAAGGCCAAATTTAGTGCCGCGATCATACATTAAATTGAATTCAACGTATCGGCCTCGGCGCATTTGTTGAAATTGTTTCTGTTCAGGAGAAAACGGGGTCTTATGCCGCTTAGCAAGAATAGGGAGATACGCTTCTTTGATGCAATGGCCTATGGATTTGATAAACTCTATTGACTTAGATTCAGGCCAGGTGAGATCATCAAAGAAAATCCCCCCAATGCCCCGGTGTTCTTTTCGATGGGGCAGGTAGAAATAATCATCACAGTTTTTCTTAAACTGATCATAAAGATTATTGCCAAAAGGCAGGCAATGCTCCTTGATAGTGCGGTGCCAGTGAATGGCGTCTTCATGATAGGCATAACAAGGGGTTAAATCTAGCCCGCCGCCTATCCAGCGTACTTGCTGATCCTTGCCGCTGATAAAACAGCGCAGATTAGCATGCATAGTGGGTGCATGGGGGTTTTGTGGATGCAGGATCATAGACAGGCCGCTGACTTGAAAAGGTGAGCCTGCGCACTCAGGGTGACGTTCTGAGGCAGCACTGGGTAGTACGTCCCCCATGATGGTGGATACATTTATAGCGCCACGTTCTATGACGTTTCCTTCGATTGAAGCAATGCGGCTGATATGCGTGTTTGATTCGCGGCGGTGATGGTTGAACTTTTTTGCCTCGTGCACACCAATAGCATCGCAAAGGTCTGATTGGAGGGTGAGTAGAAACTGCTGTATATCGCTGATAATCTGGGTGAATGCCATACTAAGCTTTTTGTTTTGATACAAGGCTTTGAATGAAGGTGCGGGATTGACTGAAATTCAGATCATCAAGTGTGTCGTAAATCGATGCGCTAAACATTTGGCACGTATGGTCAAGGCTGTCCGCTAAGAGTTTGCTAGCAGTTTGTCGCTCAGCTCCCATCAAAGGTTTGACTTTTTGCTCTGTTTGATCGTCATGTATTTGATAAAGTATACCAAAGAGTTGGCCTGCTTTACGTAATGACGGGACAAGTTCAGCTCTGCCAGCGAGTATTGCTGGGAGTGTCAGACACAAGGACATCAATCCACCTGCTTTTGAACTATACATGCCAAGAACAGTTTCAGATTCGACAAGGTTCATAGAGTCTAAAAATTGGCCACGCAATAGTCCACGAGGGCCTATGCAATGACTGAATTCTTTCAGCAAGGCTGTTGCTGCATTGTGGCAATGACTAAGCTGCTCAAAAGCCATGGCTTGTAAGGCATCCCCTGTCAATAGGGCGACTGTTTCACCGTATTCTGCATGGCAAGAGAGTTGTCCATGCCGTTGTTTGTCATTGTCCATGCAGGGCATGTCATCGTGTGTGAGTGCTGCGACATGGATCATTTCAATGGCCATGACAATGCGATCAATATCAGGGTGTTGGTAATTCAGGTCTTTGGCAACACTGTATGTCAGTTGTGGCCGTATTTTCTTGCCGCCTTTTAGCGCATAACAGATCGCCTCTTTGAAGGATGTGGGGATGCTGTCCCAAGATAGTTTGTCAATCAGATTCGCAAATTGCTGTTGGGCTTTTTTCATGAGCATTCTCCTGATAGGTTTCGAGTTGCTGCTGGGCTTCTTTGAGAAGTTTCTCGCATGTTTGTGCTAGTTGCATTCCACGTTTGTGGGCAGCCATTGTGTCGGCTAAACTTAAGTGGCTGTCTTCCATTTTCTGCACAATAGCTTCTAGTTCTTTCATGCGTGATTCAAAAGTGTGAGAATCTGACACAGTGCTCTTCTCATATGACTTGATATACGATATCATAGCAGGAAGCCAAGTGCTAGTGTTTAATGAAAGGAGTGTCGCATGGCCAGTACAAAAAATGATAAAAGGGTAGTTGAAGATCCAAAAGAAATCACAGCGGAAGTATTTCGGCAACCCAGTGATGAAGAGATAGCTATTGTACGTGAGCGTCGTGGCTACCTTGAGGTGAGTCACAAGCCTCCCTTAGCAACGATCAAAGCAGCTGATCCACAAATTGATTTAAACGATCCGGATGTCGGATACCCCATTGCAGTGAATACCAACAGTGATTGGGCGTTGCAGTATTATCCAAAGAAAGGCAAGAACCCAGCGCGTGCTTCTGTATCTGCAGGGCAAGAGGTGTTTGGTTGGACCGGTGAAGAGGATGGTGATGTCGATACCATGAAGGGCTCCTATCAGTTGCAAGGAGTTAGTACAACTATAGAGCTTATTAATTTTTGTTTACTGCAAGGGTGGAAGGGTTTTACTATAGTGGATGGGACTGACTTTATGAAATGGGCTTGTTGGGCGTACCTCGATTCAATGGGTACAGGGAGTTCTGGCTATAAGCCTACGGCTCATGATGAATTACGTGCGAAAAACTGTGCAGGGATATTCAATAAAGCGCAGCAATTTCTGGCGCAAGCTAAAAAAGCAACACCCAGTGGTGTCTCAGGCACCAGTGATGACACTGATGACAGTGATTAATTAAGAGAGGCAGGCTTTAAGGTTAATTCCCCCCCCCAGGCCGGGTAGGAGCCGGGGCAGGTTGCGTCCCAGTCTGGACAGTCTGGGCAGGACTCGGTGAACTGGTGAGAAGAGCCCGTGCAGCCTTCTGTTCTGCTAGATGCTCATCTACTCTCACTTGTGCGTTCAAATTTACATGTAGGGCGAGTGATCTCACCGTAGCTGCTTCTTGCGTGCCAGGTTGAGCACCTGCCACATGTTCAGGAGCATCTTCTTCTCGAGATACTCGAATATTGTTTCTTTTAGGAACAAATTTCTTTTTAGCAGCAGAGGTTAAGTTGCGACGCATTGCTTCCGAAACATCCTCTGGGCTAACTGCTGCGGTTACTTTTTCCATTGCCTCGTCGTAAAGATCTGCCTCTTGTTTAAATAAGCGTTTGTTTGGCTTCTCGATCGCCATTAAGAATTGGATGGCTCTATTAAATGCGGCTTGTTGAGCAGGTGAAGGAACGTCTGTAGTCTGCTCTGTAGGTTTTATCCCTTCCTTAGGTTTTATCCCTTCCTTCATAGCGGCAATACACTTGTCGGCAAGAATAGTCTTATGCGGAGACATTTCTTTTTTCTCTTCTTTTTCTTTAGGAAAAGTAAATTTAGCTAGGCCATCGTCTGGGCCACCTGTGACATATGTAGCTATTGCTTCAAGGCCAGCTTGAGTTGAAAATGAGTATTGTGAAGATTTATCTAAATCTTCGTTTGCTTTTTCAAACTGTTGTTGAGACATTGTAGGAGAGTCCTCTTTGTTATGGCATTTTGTCCTAATCCACTTATTTAGTTCGTTCTGTTCAGCATTACCTTCTATTTTTTTTTCAAGCTTATACCATTCGAGAAGGGCTTCACAGCCCACAGTAGTTTTCATGAGCGTTTTGATTTCAACTGTTGAATCCTTATGATTCCCACTGCCGCTTAGTCTGATACTGCCTGTTCTGTCACCCTCTTTAAGGGCTAGGAGGGCTCCTTTGAGCAGACTTGCTATTTGCTCTGATTTATATTGATCTCCTTTATTCCCTATTACTTTTTTCCAGCTGGGTTGTGTATAGGTGATGTTGAGTTTGAGCTTGACTTCGGCCTCCTTTGCCTTACCACTTATCACATTAATAGCTATCTCATAGCCTGCTTTTTGAAAGTCTCCTGGGTTTCTGATCTGTGATACGGTATATTCACGATTTCCCGTGGCATCCATCTTTGTAGTTAGAGGGCAGCTACTTTGTAATCTTTTGGCTAATTCTGCAGCGCGTTCTTTGATTTTCGCAAGATTCTCTGCTTGATTTGCATTAAATTCGGTAATAGCTTGTTTTTGCTCTGCTGAAGGCGAAGGCGTCATTTGTGTATCATTGAGCTTGTTAGCTTGATTGTTGATAAAATTTTCGAGTAGATCTTTCAAATGAAGTGTGTCTCCTTTTGCATTTGTAATTTTCTCTAATGCTTTTTTGAGATCTGTTTCTTGCTGCAGAAATATATTCATGTATTTAAGTGTGTCATCTGTCATTTTTTTATTGTCCAATACTGACTATCTATAATTATAGTCAATATGAGATACTTAAGCGCTTTAATTGATTTTATTGTTTTAAATCATTGGATTAATGATGCCAAGGGTTTAGCGGTGGTGCAGATGGTTGGGGGCTGTCAGGGCCCTGGCCCCTAGCCGCATCATGTGCATCTGGTTGCTGGGCAGCTATTTCTCTTTCGAAGTAGCGTGTTCGGCTAATGCGAATTAAATAGAGAGCTTTTTGTAATGACTCCCATAAGTCAAGCAACTAGTGATTTTTTGGATTCAAATACCAATCCGACATTTGACATGAACTGATCACGCCAAGCATAATACATAGATTGACTGATCGGGTGATCCACACAGATATCTGCTCCTGTCCGACCTTTAAGGCCCTCTATAACAATACGTCTTTTTATCATCAATATCCACATTCATTTGTTGACTATTCAACACCACATGCCTTCCTTAGTACAGTGGTTGCTTTCATGTGGAGCAGTATTATTGGGTGTGGTCTTGACACGTATGAACATAGGTTTCTCAGTGATCGCTGTTGTACACTGAGTGAATAGCGAAGCCAATA
>CAZMRQ010000028.1:0-19795 GCA_964568795.1 uncultured Gammaproteobacteria bacterium
TGCATGTGTTAAGCATACCGCCAGCGTTCAATCTGAGCCAGGATCAAACTCTTCGTAATAAAAAGGTATGTCTTGCGACATATTTGTTTGACTTGGCATTCAGTTAATAAGCGCCCACACAATTTGCATTTGCTGTTTTGCTTCTATTTTTAAAAGAACAATAGTTATGAGACTGATTATATAGCCGGTCACACGAATGTCAACACTAAATTTAAAAAAAGTAAATTAAATTAAATCCTGATCAAATCGACGCATAAGCACTCTATAAAGCAGGACCTCAAGCGTGAAAAATTTCTTATTCACCCAAGTAATTTAATCTTTTTTGCCCAATCATTCCTCTGCATATAAACCAACTCTCAAGCAGATAAAATACGATTAGCTGACAAATCAGCAAATCAAATAATCCTGAAATTCTCTAATAGACCTATTCAATTCATATTAGGCGAAGGCCTTTTCATTTGGCGCTTCGAATGCCTTGGTTTCTGTGATAAACGAGACACCACACACGCAGTCATGCCACACAACACCGTTCCCCACAACACATCCACCATCACCATCTCCATGCTCCAGCCTTGTAGCAGGGTTAAATTGACTAAGTCATAAATGCCATAAGCCACAAGGCCAAATATTGCTCCTTGAAACAATGACTGCCAAACATACTTAC
The DNA here is from genome assembly GCA_964568795.1 of uncultured Gammaproteobacteria bacterium. GTDB lineage: Bacteria > Pseudomonadota > Gammaproteobacteria > Comchoanobacterales > Comchoanobacteraceae > CAZMRQ01. The sequence continues at coordinate 665 of CAZMRQ010000028.1, forward strand.
TCACACAAAAATACACCACACCAAATGCCATGCCAATATAACAACCTATAAATCCCCATGGAATAATATCCCAAGAACCATTTTCTACGCGGGCCAAATGCTGCATCTGAGCCCAATAAAAGTTGCCTGCTAATTTCAACCACAATCCATCAATCACTAACAAAACGATCAATGCCGTTATAAAACGCCGTAAAAAAAGCCGTTGATGAGGGACTAGAACAGGAACTGTCCTTTGATAAAAGCTCAAACCTCGGTAATCATGCATAAACCTTTTCTTCATTTTTATACCCGTCAATTCCATTAATACATAGATAATCAAAATAGGCGATACCACAGCCCACCAGCCTGCTGTATCAAAAGCAAGCAAGGAAAAACCAACCCAAACTAACATCTCACCCAAATAATTAGGGTGCTGTGATAAAGACCATAAGCCTCGATTCATCACCCGTCCTTTTGATCCCGCTAACTTTTTAAATTGATAAAGCTGAGCATCAGCCACAGTCTCAAATAAAAGCCCACAGGTAAAAACAACCATCCCCAGGAAATCAACAACCGACCATGAACTATCATTGCCTACAATCGCATACGACAACGGGGCAACTAGAACCAATAAAAACAAAGGCTGAAGACAGAATATCTGCAGAAATGATCGCCACAATTCATTTCTTCCCCACTCATGCCGCCATGCTGTATAACGCCTGTCTTCTTGACTGCCACACATGCGAAGGCCCATATAAGAGAAAAGACGTATGCCCCAAAGAAATAACAACACAAAAAGATAGCGGCCTTTGAAATTTATTTCTGAGCCTAGCAGGCCTATCAACAATACTGGTGTCAAACAAATACATGCAGACCAAAATAAATCAGCCACATCATACCGTTTGAAAACTCTTGAACAACCAAACCCAATGATTGCAAAACCTACCCAGATAATGCCTGAGACACAGAGATAATATGATGAAAAATGAGAATAAGCCACACAAAATCCTTTTTGACTGATACTTTTTATTATAAACAGGGCCTAATGCTGTTGTAAAGATCTTCCACTGCATCTTAGCACTGAGCATCTAATGAAACTGACTGCCCATTCTTTTATTAATCGATTGAATCACCGTTTCAATTGGTTTTTCTACATATTGACGAATAATCTGCCTTGATATACTAATCTCTCGTAAATTTTGTTTCATAATCACAGATTCCATGCCAATGAACGCACCGCATAATTGGAGCAATGAACCCACACTCATTAATAAACAACTCACTGCAGGAGAGAACAAAACAGCTCCTGTCAGCAAAGGATAAACACTCACTAACCCAATCACAACTGCATTATACCCTATAGCCAGATATTTAAGTAAGGACATGAGCATGATAGTGTGACTCAATAAGTCTATATATGAATACTGAACTCTATCACAACAGGAATCAGCTGCTTTAGCTGCTGAAACATCCCCGGCAACAGCAAGACTTTGAGTGGCTTGTCCAAGCGCCTGCACATCGTTCTGACCATCTCCGATATAGAACACTGCTAAGCCTTGGGTCTCTAAATCAGCCACCACTTTTTTCTTTTCTTCTGCTTGATCATATCTCTCCCCATATATCACGTTGTCCTCGCCAAATATCTTCTTAAGAGGATCTATCTTCTCAGACATAGATTGAGCTGTGAGACATTTAACCTGAAAACCTTCACAGCGAAGTCTCTCAACATTCTCTTTTAACTTGGGATCAATTTCATAATCCCCTCCCCCTTCTCCAGGAAAGGCTATAGTCCCAGTACGATCAAAAATAATAACCTTGAATTGACTCCAGAATCTTGGGGTTTGACTCACTGTGACACCCAACCGCATAGCATACAAACAAAACATCTGCCCTATGAGGGGCTCGGCAACTGTGAAAACACATGGGCATGCCCCCATCATAATAGAGGATACCACTGGCAATACTAGCGCAGGATAGAAGAAAGCACACAAGCTGCTTACAAGGGTGGCGTACACAACTAATGAAGGGTGAAACCATTGAGGGATACTCTTAGTGTCATGACGGGCTTGCTGTGTGTCTTGCTCGGGCGACCTCGCTACCTTCACAACACATTGGCCTTCAGTAATTTGGGCTCCAATACCAAGATCAGAACCTACCTGACAGTCCACAACCGCTTCATTGTGTTTCATAGATGGCAAATAGGTGCAGCTATTCTGCACAGCCATCACCTTGCAATCAAATGCTACCACACCACTCTCATAAACACATACATAATCCCCTGAATTAATATCCTTAGGACAAACCAGTTGCCAACCTCCATTTCGATATACATGCATGTCATGCTTATTAGCAAGAATCTCCTTTGCTTGATCGAACACCCATTCTCTAAACCGTTTCCCCCACTCATACACTGCCAATAGAATCAATGCATCATGAAAAAAAACATGAATACCGAGTGGATGCATGACAGCAGGGAATAAAACAGCTGCCCACGACAGGATGAACGTACCCACTAATGTGAGTGCTATACCCCTATTTGCAGGAGCCATATCACCTTTTTTTAAATAACCTTGATGGTATCCCCAAATTGGCACAAGCAAAGACAGCATCACCGACCGTAATGGCAGGGCCACCACCGCAAACAACATAAATAAATCAATAATTTGAGCTTTTATCCCCTCACTTTGACAATCTGACAGCAAGAGCCTCATGGTAATCCATGGAACAAACAACCATGGAACAGGCCATCCCAGTGCAACAACCATAGCCATTGCTAGAAGAGACAGCCAGCAATAACTCAATTGAACAAAAAGAGGCTTCATATAGTCTTTCCAGCCATAGCGCAACATACAGCTGCTACACACAACAGCGCACAATAGCATATCCCATGCAACTACAGACCTATGAAAAAAACCAAGCAGGTGACACAATGACATGATGCCCGCAAAAAAACCAAGCAAAGCCACATCCTGAAAGCGCAGCCAAAATGGGACCTTTTTCGCTTTGACTGAAATCTTCTTGATAGGGAAATCAGGCACCTCAGTACTTTCGACTACTTTGCGAAAACCCATACCAATAAGTGCTTCATCAACACCTTCATTACAGGTGGCCACACTGATAACGTTCCCATTTTCAACAAACTCTATGCCCTTGATTTTTTTAAGACTCTCTATTGTTGATCCTTTAGTACAGCATGTGACTGCTTTTGTATATTGACTCATAACCAGTACACGAAAACAAATAATGCCAACCAAACAACATCAACAAAATGCCAGTACCAAGCGACTGCTTCAAAAGCAAAATGATCCTTTGCTGTCAATGAACGTGCAATCAGGCGCCCTAATATGACAATTAACATCACAGTCCCAAGGAAAACATGCAAACCATGAAATCCCGTCAAGATAAAAAATGTATTGCCATAAATGCCTGAGCTTAATCGAAGTCCATCATGTGTATAAGCTAACCAATACTCATACGCCTGAGCACAAAGGAAGAGAAGCCCCAATAGAATAGTGAGAGATTGAGCCATCACTGCTAAGCGCCATCTGTCTTTCACAACCCCCCAGTGCGCTATAGTAATGGTCACACCACTTGACAGCAATATAAGGGTATTAAAAGCAGGGATACCCCATGCATTGATGACATGCTTCGGCCCAGAAAAAGAGGAAGGGTCAGGTGTATTAAGCAAGGGCCAATGCGATAAAAAATCAGGCCATAAGACATAGTTAGTCAGCTCTGATGCATGGTAAGGGCTGTCCCCAGCCAACCAGGGGATAACCCAAACACGTATATACCACAAAACCCCAAAAAAAGCAGCGAAAAACAGAACCTCAGAAAAAATAAAGCAGATCATTCCCCAACGGTATGACCGATCATTCACCGCATCACCGTATAAGACTGTTTTATTTTCATGAATTATTTCTTTAAACCACCCCACAATCATAAACACAAGAACCACAGTTCCCAATAAGATAGACCAAGGCCCCCACTGAGCTCCATGCAACCAATTCACAACTCCTATTACAATAAAAAATAATGCAATAGACCCTATTGCTGGCCAATAACTTGGTGGAACAATATACGTATGCGACTTATTATCCATCACAACTCCTATGATTTAACTGGTTGATATGGTTGGATCATCTTCTTCCACTTATTATTTTTTCCTTCTATGCCTATATTTTTTGTATCGAAAACATACACGCCCCATGCTCCTTGAGCTAAAGAAGGGCAATGATCATTTCGTTCAATATCAACTAATGCAGACCAAGCTTCCAACGGCTTGAGTGATAATTTCTTAACTGGTAAATTCATGATGAGACAAGAGGATAGTCCCTCTGTCATAGATGTTTTAAATGCCACATCCTGCTGTTGATCTGATTCATTAATAAGCATCATGACAATTTTTTTTCTCTCTTTTTGCTTAAGAATAACCAGCTGATCACTAAATATTATTTTAACAGGACTCTGGCCATATTGATTATTAAGAAAATGGACTGTAAGCATACGCGGCTTTAGACTATGACTAGCTCCAGAAGCCATTGATTGACCATGCATCCCCATTCCATGACACATCAAATGATACATAGGAACAAGCGAATAACTAAAGCCAAACAAACCCATGGCAACAAGAGACCAGCGAATACACGAATGCCGTATTTTTTTAGAACGCGCTTGCGGCTTAACTGTTTTCTGAATGCCGCTATAGGCTAAAAAAGCAACTAAAATAGCGACTAACGCTAATAATATAGCAGAAGAGGGTGATGGATGAAGCATATACAAAAAGGCAACTGACCCTATAAGCAAGAAGAGTGTGAGTAATACATGCCTCAAACGTTTTAAGCTACGTATCATAGTTATACAAATCCTCAGTGATCTCGGGAGGCTGCTCAAATGTATGATGCGGTGCAGGAGATGGGACGCTCCACTCTAATCCGCGAGTCATGTCCCAAACGTGGGCTGTAGCTTTTTCCCCTTTTTTAAGAAAGGTATTTCGAATCAATATCACTACAAATATTAGTTGAGACAGTCCAAAAACAATAGAACCAATTGATGCGATCATATTGAAATCAGCAAACTGTAAGGCATAATCTGGAATGCGGCGAGGCATGCCTGCTAGCCCCAGAAAATGCATCGGCATAAAAGTCACATTTAATGATATTAATGTCAGCCAAAAATGCCATTTAGCGAGGCACATCGAATACATCCGCCCAGACCATTTTGGCAGCCAGTAATACACCCCAGCCACAATCGCAAAATAGACCCCAGCCACAATAGTATAATGAAAATGACCCACTACAAAGTAGGTGTCTTGATACTGATAGTCAGCCGCAGCAATTCCCAGCATCAAACCAGAAAGTCCACCAATTGTAAATAAAACTATAAAGCCAACACTGAACAACATGGGAGGTTCAAAGGTCAAAGAGCCTTTAAACATCGTTGCCACCCAATTGAATATTTTCACACCTGTTGGCACTGCAACCAGTAAAGTAGTCGTCATGAATAGAACTTTTATCCACGTGACAACCCCTGTTGTGAACATATGATGAACCCAAACAATCAAACCCAAGAAGGTTATACATCCCAATGCATAAATCATTAGTTTCCTTCCAAACAGTGGCTTTCGGGAAAATGTTGGGATGATCTCTGAAATAATACCAAAGGCTGGCATAACCAGTACATACACCTCAGGATGCCCGAAAAACCAAAACAGATGTTGAAACAACAATGGGTCGCCTCCACCTGCAGCGTTGAAAAAACTTGTCCCAAAATGCCTGTCGGTCAAAAGCATCGTGACTGTCGCTGCCAACACTGGCATAACGGCCAGTAGCAAAAAAGCTGTGATAAACCAGCCCCACACAAAAATAGGCATTTTAAAATAAGTCATTCCCGGCGCCCTCATGTTAATGACAGTTGCTAGAATATTAATAGAGGCCATAATAGATGATATCCCCATAAGATGGACTGATAAAATCATAAAGTCAGTGCTAGGAGGCCCATAAGTAGAAGACAATGGTGCATAAAAAGTCCAACCAAAATTAGGGGCTCCTCCTTCCATAAAAAGAGTGCTAGCTAATATTAAAAATGCAACAGGAAGCAACCAAAAGCTCCAGTTATTCATGCGAGGAAAAGCCATATCTGGTGCACCAATCATTAAGGGGATTTGCCAATTAGCAAAGCCTGCCAAAGCAGGCATAATAGCACCAAAAACCATAATTAAGCCATGAAGTGTGACCATTTGATTAAAAAAGTTAGGCTCTAAAAACATCATGCCAGGTTTAAATAACTCAAGCCTGATTAACATAGCCATGCCACCAGCCAAAAAAAACATGATTAAGCTCAACCACAAATATAAAGACCCAATATCCTTATGATTGGTTGTCGACAACCAGTACCCGATCCGTTCTGGCCAATACTTCTTAACTTTCTCCATAACACTCTCCTTTATTCATGCGCTTTAACTTGCTGAACTGTGACAGGTCGTCCAGCATCTTTGCCGTATTTCTGTTTGTCATCATTGCCCCATGATTGCCGCGTATAGGTAATCACATCAGCAATTTCTTGAAGAGACAGACGGTCTTTAAAAGACTGCATTGCAGTTCCATCCACCCCCTCGAACAGCAAGCGAATCTGATCTGCCGGGTCCCCCGTCACAATAGCGCTTCCTTTCAATGGCTTAATAACTGGGGGAACACCCATCCCTGTTGGTTGATGACAGCTTGCACATTGCTGACCATAAATATGTCTTCCACGCTCATATGTGCTCTCTGGTTTTTTGGACTTCCCTTTCTTCCCAGTTTTCATTGCCAGCCATTGCCGGTATTCCTCTTTGGTCTTAGCAATAACAACAATAGGCATATATCCATGACGCATCCCACAAAGCTCTGTACACTGCCCACGGTAAGTTCCTGGACGATCCACCTTGATCCAGCCTTCATTGATGTAACCTGGCAAGCAGTCTATCTTCAATCCAAAATCAGGGACCCACCATGAATGGATCACATCATTGGAAGCGAACAGCAACCTGACTTTGGTATGTACGGGGACGACCATTGGATTATCTACTTCAAGCAAGTACCACTTGCCTTTAGGCTCCTTGCCATCAATCTGAGCCTGAGGTGTAGAAAGATTGCTAAAAAAACCGACCCCTTCATTCAGATAATCATATCGCCAGTTCCATTGATAGCCTGTCACTTTAATCGTCAGTTCTGAATCAGCTGTATCATCCATCTCAAACATAGTTTTAGCAGCAGGAATCACCATGGCAATCACAATCACCAAAGGAATCACAGTCCATATCACCTCTAAAGTGGCATTCTGCTCAAAGTAAACAGCCTTATGCCCCTGTGACCTCCTGTGTTTTACTATTGAGTAAAACATCACTGCAAATGTCAGAAGCCCTATGACTACACAAATGTAGAAAATAAGCATGTGAAGATCAAAAATCTTATGACTCATTTCTGTCACACCCTCTGGCATATTATACTTGGGGAAAGCAAAACATGTCCCACAAAACATCAACAGCAGTATAAGCTTTTTACCATAATTCATAATTTTTCCCTTCCACACTTTTATTGAGCATATATTTCAACGTTACCACAAGTTCAGAGGTCGTGCAGTCCTTACAACCTCCACGTGGCAAAGCACAATGTTCTCGTTGTGTTGCTTTAGGACCTAAAATTAGTCCCTTGAGTAGAACATCAAACTCAATAGGTTTTTGCCAATCTCTAGATTTACCCACTTGTGGCGCACGAGTCTGAGGGTTCTCATGACAACTTCGACAACTTCGCTTAAAACGATTCTTTCCGTCGGTCAATGTCCATTTTTTTTGCTTCTCTCTGGGAGTCACTGCGATTCCTCCTGATGTCTTTTCTTCAATATAATCCAATGCTGCCCTCATGTCTACGTCGCTGCAACCGGTGTCTTTCTCAGAAGCACACAAACCACGCGCTGGCATCGTGTTATAACCATGAATGACTCGGTGATACAAGACCTCGATCGGCAGCTTAAACCGTTCGGCCCAGGCAGTTTTATCAGTGATTTTTGGCGCACCTGCAGCCCCTGAATTATGACAAGCCGCACACTTCGCCTGATACACTGACTCACCTTTTTTACTAGCACTGCTGACGATTTCAATAGGGGATGAATCAACAGTAGACTTAATATATGCTGAAATGGCATATAAATCTTTTTGGCTTAAATACTCCAATGAGTCATGATTTACCTGCCGCATAGGACCTTGAATCAGACCTCTTTTCCCAGGCCTTTCATCATACATAAAGAGCTTCACCAGATCTTCTTCCTTCACATTCTTAAGCTGCGTACCTGTAATATTCGGAGCTACCCATCCATCTATTTCACCGCCTGTATACTGACGCGATTCAATAGGGCCACCGATCATATTTCGAGGCGTGTGACACATGCCACAATGAGCTAGTCCTTCCACCAAAAAAGCGCCTCTATTGACTTCTGCAGACTCATGAGGGTTAGGCACAAAATCACCCTGGTAGGGGTAAAAGTATAACATGTTCCAAAAGGAAACAAACCACCTAATATTAAATGGAAAAGGAATATCATGCTCTTGACTGGGTTCTGCTACAGGAGGCGTCGCTAATAAATAAGCTCTGATAGCTTTGATATCTCTATCTGGTATCTTACTATAATAGGGGTATGGCAGGGCTGGATAATAGTTCGATCCATCTGGCATTTTTCCATGTTTCAAAGCTTGTATTAGATCTTGATCAGACCAAGACCCTATACCATTGATCTTATCCGAGGTGATATTGGGAGGATAAAAAGTCCCAAAAGGGGAATGTATTGGCAAACCACCCGCAAAAGCCTTTCCGCCTGGTTTAGAGTGACATGCTATGCAATCTCCTGCTTTCACAAGATACTCCCCTCTTGCAACCATTGCGTTCTTCTTTTTTACTCGCGGGTAAGATACATCATGATCAGCTGAATAAGAACTGGGATGATGATCAGCCCATAGCTGACCCAGCAAACATAAAAGCCCGACAATACGGATCATCTCACTTCCCTTTAATCTACACCCACCCTACTACTTTTTTCTTTGAATGTTAAGGATGTAGTCACTTTTTTCTTAGTAGGCAGCACTAATAAACATAAATATGGGCACAATTGTGAGCAACATGAGAAAAAACCAAAATTGAGACTCAGCTAATAACGCTCCAGCACGCTGTACAAGTGGCAACTCATGGTCTTTCACTTGCAGTAAGAACCATGCTGGGACAATCAGAGTGAGTACTGTAATCACAATGGCTTCATCACCAAAACCTACTTGAAGCATGCCGGCACCAATAATAAGTGCCAAGAGAGCTTTAGATAATACATAGAGGAGCCCTCGCCAGGTAATACTAACCTGTGAAGCCTCAATAGCTGAACGCATTAAAACAAGCAATAGCTGGCTTGAACACAGTAATTGAAACATAAGCTGGAATAGCTGCAATTCAATTTCAAAATGAGGTAAAAAAGCAATAGCAACACCTATTATTATTGCCCAAAAACTGGGTAGTGCAAAGTCCGATCGCATCGAGAAAGTATGACATGTCTCATCGTCTTGCTGATTAGCAACCTTCGTTAAAATGACAGGCACAACAGCCATAACAAGAATTAAAACAAGCGTTTCTGGACCAAGAACCAATAACAATATAGGTGCTGCACACATCACAAATCGCGGGTAGGCGATGATCTGACACATCAACACACGGCACGCCCCACTTTTCCCCATGGCAGTCGTAAATGCATAAGTTATCAACCAACATGCTGACAGAATACACAATACTGCTAAACTTGTTTCCACCATAGGCATCACTCGATTGAATTCCAAAAGAGGTATTCCTGTTAAAAAAAGAAGGGGATAGAAAACACAAATACATACTCTATCAATGAACTTAAGATCCAATTCTGCCCACTCGAGTTTAAATGTCAGAAACAGCCCCAAACCCAAAAGACCACACACCATAAGATAAACAACCATTACTGAACCTCCTTTTTTATTATGATCACCGATCACACATCAAAATGTCAAGACCTGAGTTATACAATAGCAGCTGCCTATCATTCCTTATCTCCCTCATCCGTGCATGGCACTTGCTTAGTCCTTCACTGTCTATTAAACTAATGCAAAATGAGTGCTTTTTATGTTTGCTATGATAGCTGCCACATCCCTCAATAGAGTCATCGGCAATAATGGTCAAATCCCATGGAACTTGCCTGATGATCTTAACTACTTCAACCGCATCACACGCAACCATAGAATCATCATGGGCCGCCTAACCTGTCTATCTATTGGACGCCTCCTTCCTAACAGAGAGTCTTATATACTGACCTCTCAACCTGATTCCCTACCCTTTCCTGGAATAAAACATCTGAATAATTGGCAGGAATTGTCTCAATGGCAGCAAGCTGCTGAGACCATTTTCATATGTGGAGGACAAAGACCCTATGAAGCCTTTCTCCCTTACTGCCAAGAACTTCATCTTACCTGGGTACTGACAGAATTGAAGGGAGACACATACTTCCCTCAATTTGATGCAAACGAGTGGTCCCTTTCGTCATTTAGCTATCATCCTAAAGATAAAAAGCATATATATCCATTTGTTATTGGACATTATATGCGAAAAAATACCCCTCAGGTATTTACATCAAATCAAAGTATAGTATAGGATGTAAGCGCAAAATTATGAGCTATGAACATGTATTTAGTCATTGTTGAGTCTCCAGCTAAAGCTAAGACAATCGAACGTATTCTTGGAAGCCCTTACCGGGTTGTTGCCTGTTATGGTCATGTCAGAGACCTTGTGCCAAAAAAAGGAGCCATTGATATCGACAATGGGTTCATACTCCACTATCAAAATAGTGACAAACATAGCAAACATCTCAATGTCATTAAACAGTTACTTAAAAAATCTGAGAAACTTGTTCTTGCAACTGATCCAGACCGCGAAGGTGAAGCAATAGCTTGGAACTTGCTAGAAATATTCAGAGATGAAAAATTCATGAAGTCTGTTGACGTCGAACGTGTTACTTTCAACCAAATCACCCCTGCTGCAGTTAAAGGAGCCATTGCTAGTCCAAAAAGCATCAATATGGACCTTGTTCATGCACAGCAAGCAAGGCGCGCCTTGGATTACCTTGTTGGTTTTAATCTATCTCCCTTGCTATGGAAAAAAGTTCAGCGAGGACTATCTGCTGGCCGTGTGCAATCCCCTGCTCTGCGCTTATTAATTGAGAGAGAAGATGAAATAAGAGCATTCGTCACACAAGAATATTGGTCTGTTCACGCCACAATAAACAATCCAGAAAAAGTAGCGATACAGCTAACACATTTTCAGGGAGAGAAACTCGAGAAATTCTCTATAACAACTGAACAACACGCCCATGATACCACTTCTGCCCTTGAAAAAGACAAATCCCTCATCATCGAAAAGATTAAAAAGCAACAGCGCCATCGTAAACCTCCGGCCCCACTTATCACCTCAACCTTACAACAAGAATCATCAAAAAGATTAGGGTATTCAGCCACTAAAACCATGCGTTTAGCCCAAACACTGTATGAAGGACTGGATGTTGATGACAAACATATTGCGCTTATCACCTATATGCGTACTGACTCCACTCATTTGGCGCCAGAAGCTGAAACTGAAATACGCAACATGATCAAAGATGTCTATGGCAATGAGTACCTTCCTGAAAAACCACGTCGATATACCACTAAAGCAAAAAATGCACAAGAGGCGCATGAAGCAATTCGGCCTGTTGATATACGGCACACACCCGATAGTGTTCGCGACATTTTATCACAAGAACTTTGGCGCCTATACAAGCTGATATGGGAAAGAACCATGTCAAGTCAAATGACCGATGCCAAGCTTGAAACACAGACTGTCTTTTTCATCTCTAATCCTGAGAGTCAATGGAAGTGCAGTGGCTCCAAACTTGTATTTGACGGGTATCTACGTAGCCACATAGACTTTGAGTACAGCGACTACCAATGGCCTGATTTCCATGAAGGGCAACAACTTCAAATTGATCATATCAAAGCTGACCAGCATTTTACTGAACCACCCCCACGCTATAACGAAGCAAGCTTGATTAAAACATTAGAGGAACATGGTATTGGCCGACCCTCTACATACGCATCAATTATCACTACACTCACTAAGAGGGAATACGCACACCTTGAAAACAAGCGTTTTCACCCAACAGATACCGGTGAGATTGTTAGCAAATTTCTAGTGAGTCACTTTGACACCTATGTGGACTACGAATTCACTGCTAAATTAGAAGACAGCCTTGACCATATATCTTTAGGAAAAGAAGAATATATACAATTACTAAGCAAATTCTGGAAACCATTTAACGACCAAATACACCGTATTGAAGAAACTGTAAAACGTTCAGATGTGACCTCAGAAAAATTAGATGAAAAATGCCCTGAATGCTCCCACCAACTTTTAAAACGTTTGGGTCGAAGTGGTTTCTTTGTAGGTTGCTCTAACTACCCTGAATGCAAATTCACTAAAAGTCTCGGCGAAGAACAAGGCGAGACTGCGCCACCAGTTGAACTCACAAGTTGTCCTAAATGCAACAATGGCAGTATTATTAGCAAAAAATCACGTCGTGGAAAAGTCTTTTATGCCTGCAATCAATACCCCAACTGTAAATATGCCCTCTGGAACAAACCACTAGGAACTTCCTGCCCATCATGCTCTTGGCCTATCCTCATGGAAAAAATAACCAAGCGGTACGGCACCCAGCACATTTGCCCTGAATGCGAACACACCATAGCCATCGATGATAACGATAAAACAAGCGATTCATGAGCTTAAACAAGGCCACTGCATTATTTACCCCACTGAAGCCATCTATGGGCTTGGAGCTGATGCACGGCAAAAGGAAGCAGTCGAACAAGTCAGAGCATTAAAAGAAAGACCTCTAGATAAACCCTTTCTTATGATATGCGACAGATTTGAAATGATCGAGCCCTGGGTCAACATAAAAAAAAGTGACATTGCAAAGATTACTGCATCTGAACAACTGATCACCTGGGTTGTTCCGGCATCAGAAAAAGCCCCTCCTTATCTTTGTAAACATGGCAAAATCGGCTTCCGTATTACTTCTCACTCACTTTGCATGAGACTATGCCAAGAGCTTGGATCACCCATCATATCCACCAGTGCTAATATAGGGGACCAACCTTACAGCAAAGATCAGATTGAACAAAGCTTTCCAAACATCCCTATGGTTGCCGGCCAACTAGGCGGACAGGGTGCTCCTTCAGCTATTTATGACATTACAAATCAACGCTATCTAAGGCGCTAGTTGATCTTACCAGCTCAAAAGCGTCTTGTTCGAGGCACTTCTTCAATAAAGCGATGTTGAGACCATGACCCGATGAAAAACCTTTAAAATGACCTAATATAGGCTTTCCTACTAATGACAAATCACCAATGGCATCAAGTATCTTATGACGGCAAGGCTCTTGCTCTATGCGCATCCCACCTTCATTTAGTATCGATTCCTCACCAAAAGCTAATGTGTTTGTCAAATCAGAGCCCATCGCTAATCCGGCCTTTCTCAAATCTCCCCACTGAGACATGAAACCGTATGTTCGGGCTTGTGCTATCATTTCCGTATAATCATTTTTTGACATATCAAAAGTTTGTGACATCTTCTCTGGCTGACAGGCTGGATGCTTGACATAAATAGTCATTGAAAGTTTAAATCCATCATAGGGTTCTAAACTAGCATAGCGGCTTCTATCGCCCACCATGACCTTGCTTTTTATCTTAAGATAAGTACGAAGCGAGTTTTGCTCGAGAATCCCTGCAGCCTGTAGCTCAGTAATAAATACGGCAGCAGAACCATCTAAAATAGGAATTTCTCCACCCTCAACTTCAATAAGCACATTATCGATAGCAAGCGCAGAAAGAGCAGACAAGAGATGCTCCACCGTCATCACAGTTTGATCATTCGATCCAAGAACTGTACCAAAACTTGTACGAATCACATTGCTCGTGCAAGCCTTAATGATCTTGCCTGATTTAATAAATACGACACCGTGATCCACAGACGCTGGATGAAGAGTCAAAGTAGCATGTTCACCGGTATGAATGCCGGACCCAGCAATAACAATAGTTTTCCCTATCGTTCTCTGGTTGTGAATCAAAAAGACTCCTCCTTTTCACGTTTTCGGAGAAATGCAGGGATATCCATGAAATCAGATGACTCACTTTTTTCCACCTTTTTCTCGGCTACTACTTCAGATAACTTAGTTGGCTTCTGGGTACCAAATGACGAACGAGCACGCATACCTAATGGCTCAGAAGATACCTGCTGCTGAACAGCCTGTTCTTGACTGCCTTGTTCTAGACCAGTGGCAATGACTGTCACAGTGAGGCTCTCATGTGCTGTTTCGTCAATGACAGTTCCGATAACAACATGGGCCTGATCAGAAGTAATATCACGAATAGTTTGTCCTACAACTTCGAACTCGCCAATTGATAAATCACTGCCCGCAGTCACATTGACTAAAACACCCTTTGCCCCGCTTAAGTCAACATACTCAAGAAGAGGGCTTTTCAATGCCGACATGGCTGCTTCACGAGCGCGTCCTTCACCTCGGCCTGTTCCTGAGCCCATCATAGACAACCCCATTTCAGACATCACAGTGCGCACATCAGCAAAGTCAACGTTAATAAGTCCAGGCAGGGTGATAAGCTCAGTCGTTCCTCTAATAGCACCCTCTAAAATACCGTTAGCTTTCTCAAATGCACCTAACAAAGAGGCAGTTTTCCCAAGCACACTAATAAGCTTATCATTAGGCACTAAAATCAAAGAGTCAGTGAAATTCACTAGTTTCTCAAGTCCCCCATCAGCTAGTTCTTGCCTTTTCATTCCTTCAAAGCGAAATGGCTTGGTCACAACAGCTACTGTGAGAATACCCATTTCTTTAGCAAATTCCGCAATGACGGGCGCCGCACCTGTTCCGGTGCCCCCACCCATTCCAGCGGTAATGAAAACCATGTCTGCTCCTTCCAAAGCAGCACAAATATCCTCTCTTGCCTCTTCTGCAGCTTGCGCTCCCACAGCAGGATCTGCCCCAGAACCAAGACCTTTCGTTAGTTCTTCACCTAACTGAATAATATTGGCCTGACTGCCTTGTAAAGCCTGCGTATCTGTATTAGCACAATAGAACTCAACATTGTCTATGCCTTTTTGAATCATGTGCTGCACAGCATTGCCACCAGCCCCACCTACACCAAAGACCTTAATACAAGCTCCCTTGTGCCCATAAGATGATTTTAACGACATATGATGTCCTCCCCTTCTCTGTTAAAAATGATATTCAAACCATCGCTTGCAACGACGTAGCAATTGCCTCATTGATGAATTTTTTAAATAACTGTCCTGATTGTTCTTCTCACATGCATAATCAAATAATTGAAAAGCTAACCAATTCAAATGATCTACCCCATTACCCAGCTCAGTTGGATGAACAATCGATGAATTTTTCATGAAATCCCGGATAAGCGGGTTAACATATATTGGTTGATAGCCCCCGCCAAAACCAGTCACTTTAATGCCCTTTGATAAGTCTATTTGAGCACTTATCTTGTCACATAACATCCCAATAATTTCTTCATACCGTGCTTCTATAATACGAAAAATGAGCTCATCTTGAGCTCCCATACGTTTGGGTATCTCTTTTTGCATAAATTTAATTTTTAGTTGTTCCGCTTCAAGCTTGCTCATCTCACAGCAAACTGACAGATCATGATCGACATGCGCACCACCCAATGGAGCACTCACTATAGCTACGCACGCACCCTGCTGATAGATCACTGCTCTAGTTGAATGCCAGCCAAAATCAATCATCAAATGATACTCATCAAGACTAGTCACGTGTTTAGTGCACACGGATGATAGAACCATTTGATCAACTGAAATAGACAGATCAGCAAAAACTTTCTTATGATTTTCAATCAACGCTTTTGGCACAGCCAAGAGATGAAAACAGCCCTCAAGCCGTTTGCCAGATAACCCCACTGGGTCAATAACACGCATCTGGTGATCCACTTCATAATACATTGGAATGACATGTATCAACTTATAATCATCCGGAAGATTCACAGTTTGTGCAGAGATCATCACTGACTCCACATCATACGGGTGAACAACGCCTTGCCTGATTTCAGTCACACCCCTTGAACAGACACTAAAAGGCGCATCCAAACTAATGCCTAAGACATTAATTTGACTCACCTGATGACCTGTTTGTTCAGTCAAATCAGACAATGTAGCACGCAAGGAATGAGCCATTTGCTCAACGTCTGTCACATGGCCTTGCTGGCAGCCTGCAGAAGGATGCAATGACCAAGCACGACGAGAAAGAGAGCCCTCTTCAGAGAACTCCCCATGTATGAAGCAGTGACTTGATGAACCCAGCTCACCTACAGTCACTAATTTTTTTTCTGTCATAACACGTTCCGATACTGACTTTAAGAATACCTATATTAAGCCTAAAATCAAGTGGCATAATACAGAGAATAACTATGAGAGTATTTAACTACCACCGATTTCTTGTTTTTTTATATATTTAACACTATTAGGCGCTTGTTAGCTTTCTGGATGAAAAGCCATCATGATAACGAAGGTCATACCGTGTAGAAAACCGGCCGGGGTATTTTTTGAGAATACGCTCCGCCTTCTTCCACTGGGCAAGCCAGTCATCACGTCCAAGCACAAACTGTTGATTATTTTTAAGATACACTGTCATAGTTCCCACAGAACTCACTTTCAAAATCGCCGTTGGAGTAACTTCATATAAACGGCTCAATAAAGGATAAGTCTCTTGTATATAATCTTCATGACAAGAGAGGCCCAACATCTTTTCATGATCAGTAGGGTTCACATCAAGGATAACCTGGTGGTCATCAGAGATATACCCATGATTTAACCAATAACCGATTGGCACACGTGTTTTTACACGGATAAGCTCAGGACCTAAATATCTTCTGTGCACACTATTGATCACCCACGGGTCTTTGTCTACGTTCCAATTTTCATTGTGATAAAGACTTGACTGAACAGGCAACGGTTCTGTCACCAAAACCACTCCGTGAGTTTGCCAATACACTAATCCCACACAGACAAAAGCGAGCATCCCCATCACTGACATATACATATCTTTCACCTCTAGGGCCATCATACACAGAATAGATGAAAGAAAAAAGAGTGATTGATGTTCAAATGCTCATAGTTGGTATAATCCCACATGTGCCCCATGAGTACAAAACAGCCAGCCCTTCTTCCATACTAATCTCAGGTTTAAATCCAAGATATTTTAATTTATCTGTATTCAAGGAAGAATTCTTTGCTTGCACTCATTGATAAAATCTTAGTGTCTCTAGAAAAGCACACTTGCTTTGACTGCCCAAATCCCCCCTTGCTATTTCTAAAACAGGGCTAAAAGGCGAAGGATTGCCAGCTGCAACATTGTATACGGCATTTAATTTACCTTCATCGACTATTTGTTTCAAAGCACGACAAAGATGCATGCAACCTCGCAAATCCTCTCCCTTATCATATACAATCACTGCCTTATCCTAACGCATTAAGCTAATCAAAGAACCTTCTTTCATTTTCACATTTGTCTGCCTGAGTAAGACATACATCAACGTGACATGCTTCTAAAATTCTCATACCATTTTACCGTATTAATAAGTTCTTTTTCTAAAGTAAACCGGGGGCTCCACCCCAAAGTATTTTTCACTTTAGTGATATCAGTTGAGTACCTAAAATCATGTCCAGAACGGTCCTTGACAAAGTCTATCATAGACTCATCTTTCTGCATGATTCGTATGATCTTCTTCACTAAATCGATGTTTCTAACCTCGCATTCCCCACCAATATTATACCTCTCACCCACAACGCCCTGTTCACAAACTCTTATCAATGCTTCACAATGATCCTGCACATACAGCCAATCCCTCACCTGTTCCCCTTGCCCATAAATACGCGCCTTTTTGCCATCCATGAGGCTCAATATAATCTGAGGAATCATCTTTTCTTTATTCTGTCTTGGCCCATAGTTGTTTGACGAATTGACAATCACCACAGGAAGACCAAATGTATGGTAGTATGCCATGACAAAATGATCACTGGATGCTTTTGATGCTGAATAAGGATTACTAGGATTGTATACTGTGTCCTCTGTAAATGAACCTTTTTCAATTGAGCCATACACCTCATCAGTAGAAACATGTATAAACTTATCGACCCCATGTGCTAGTGCAGCATTAAGAAGATTCACTGTGCCTGCCACATTTGTCTGCACAAATGCCGCACAGTCTTTAATTGAATTATCAACATGACTTTCTGCAGCTAAATGAAAGACATATTTTGGTTTGCATACAGAGAACACTTCATCACACAGCGCCTTCTGAGAAATATCATATGGAAAGAAAGCAATTTCATTGGGCACATTCTCTTTATCCCCTGCATACGTCAAACTATCTACACAGACAATATCACCCTCATAAACCCCCGCCAAAGTGTGAATTAAATTGCTGCCAATAAACCCTGCACCGCCTGTCACTAAAACTGTCATTTTCCCCCGTATTCTTATATAACATCCATCGCAATAGTCATTCGTCTCTTTCATCTGTTTTTCTGATCTTTGCAACTTCCTAAGCCCAATAGACCTTATACTTTTTCAGTTAGACAACACTGACAACCCTCGTAAAACAGTAATGGATTTTTCCAGTATGGTCAATACAATACCCCCTTCTACCTTGACAGACTACTCCCTTGGTCACTCAACAGTGTGACCCATACATCGAAAGCTCGCTGTATATTTTAAAGTATAAAACCCATGAGCAAATCCAAAGGGGGGGTATTCAATGACCCCAGACTCATCGATATGTTCAAAGCCTTCATCCGCCGCTTATATCCTCACCAACAAAGGCTTCACCAATCCTGATAAAGGCATTCCGATTAGAGGCTCTCTGTCATCCTTTTTTGGCGCTATTTACCTCAAGCCTCTGGACACGACCTTTGCGAATATGGATGTGTGTTACATCCGTTATATGGATGACGTTTTAATACTCTGTAAAAGCTATTCGCAAT
>CAZMRQ010000029.1:0-18683 GCA_964568795.1 uncultured Gammaproteobacteria bacterium
ACTGATCTATGTGTTTCATCATCATGTCCCACATATACCAATCCAGGGCCCATAAAGCATACTGGAACGGGGTGATGCTTTTGAATTCTCTGCCATTATGAAACTCTTTTCCATACGCACGGTACATCAATGTATTGGGATATTTTTGAATAATCTTCTCTGCTCTATCCTGCTCGCCACACATCACTTCATATAGTAATGCTTCTGCCAATGCTTTTTCATAACAGGCTTTCCATTCATCTCCTTGTGATGGAGGCGTGGTCATCATCAATTGATCTATAGCCTTATACTTTACAGTCCCACTTTCAATAATACCCACTTGACCCTGTTCCATATGCTCACGCCAGCTCTTGCAGAACTGATCTCTCTTCCTACCATGACTCATCTGAGCTACTGAGCACACTATGTGCATGGGGATCTTTTTTTGTTCTTTCTGATACTTAATCAAATAGTCTTTTCTATCTTCACCAGTTGATTCCACTACTTGAGACCAACTTTCTAGTAAGGGCTCAATATCATAAAATCCTCTGTATACTTCATTTTTGTAGAATTCACTCACCTCATCACCCATCGCATCTATCAGCAACCACCTCAGTGGCATATCCAATGACCACAATGCATACTCTGCGGCGGCCATATCGGTATCAAAGCCCTCTACTTGTATCGGTTCCGTGACTATCAGATGCTGATCAGGTGCTTTGTGATAGACATAACGCACACCTCCCCTATCACAGACATCTTTTCGGGCAGATGTCGATGATCTGCTTCTTTCCTCTATAAGGTATTTGCCTGAGAATTGGTTAAGGCGGACGGTTTTAAGTGCTGGCCATGTCATATTGAACAGCGTTGTATCTATATCTATCCCTGATAGAGTTACTGACCTTACCATCAACTTACTGGATATCTTCCTAGGGATCTCCACTGCCCTTAAATCAGACCACTGTGGACTAATGACTTTGAGGACATTGAGCTTATCATATCCTGACAGTTTTGTTAAAAAGTCAGTCCACTTCGGTACACCTTCCCACTGACAGCGGTCTATCACTAAAATTGATAACATTTTCAGAGGCTTCAGAACATGGGTTGTCAATTCCTTTATCGGCAGTCTCATGGCTCTTAACGTCACACTGCGTACCTGACTTGACATACTGGATTTCGATAAAAGTCTTGACCAACGACTCATTCGAGTTAATTGCTCTTCAGAGGTTTTTTGATAACCCACAATTTGGCTCATCATGTCCATCACCTGCGGATTGGTCACAGGGTTGAGGTACCATTTCGTGAAATCACCCATTTTCACTTGGGATGGATTCTGATAATACTGTTCTTTAAATCTCTGCCACTGTCTTAATTCTAAGCATCCATCAATGGCTTTTACCGCTAGTACGCGCTCTTCTTCCTTATCAGCGATCTGGCCCAATGCTGAGGCATACTGCATCGCTGTCGCTACGGAAGCTCGGCACATCACCCGGCCCTGTGCAGTATCCACCATCTGCCTGTTGTACTGACCATTTTCAATCGCGGTAAAGGCCTTATCCAGATCTGTGCCATGATCTGCCCTGATCTGGCGATACACCAGCGTGATGCTTGGCTCAGCCAACTCGATAAGGTCTTCTATTGTACAGAAGCGATCTTCCATGACTTTACTTTGCATGTGCTTAAGACCCAGTTCAACCCGACTGATCAAGCTCAACGGCATCTCTGGTCTGAGTATGC
Source organism: uncultured Gammaproteobacteria bacterium (assembly GCA_964568795.1). GTDB lineage: Bacteria > Pseudomonadota > Gammaproteobacteria > Comchoanobacterales > Comchoanobacteraceae > CAZMRQ01. The sequence continues at coordinate 1,717 of CAZMRQ010000029.1, forward strand.
CTCCTGCCATCTCTTTGTCTCTCCCAAACAAACCGCTGGATTTTAAGCTTTTGGTAAAGATCTCATGACTCCTTGTGATCACCGACTCTGGTATATCCTTTCTCACCATATAATCATACTGATTGAGATACAGCAGCCAATACTCAATCACTTGATCCACTTGGATATCAATAAGCCAATCCACTATCTTCTCTGGCACCGTCTCTTCTATCAAGCCCATACACAACAGACAGTTTTTCATCACGATCACATCTTCACTTTTACTGATCTGATCTTCCATAAACCGCTTCTTGCGTATGGGTTCACAAGCGATAGATTCATTATCTATGATGTGCAGCTGGCCATCAGCACTTAAAATCACATTATCCATCTTGATGTCTTCTGACCTTAACAATACGCTGAGAATTACTGCCTGTGCATAACTCACCAGATCAATATCCTTGGCTTCGAAGGGTCTGACTAGGGTTTGTCCTGGGACGGTGGCAGTTAACCACAATGGCTGGGGCTCTTGATTTTTATAGCGCCATGTCCCCAACATCCAGGTGTCTTCTTTATTATACATCGCTTTCTCAAGTCCACGGCTTACCAACTCGCCACCCATCATGCGTGGATCGAGCTTGATGTGAAAACTACCCAATGAACGTACATGTCCTGCTGATAGATATTCTCTCTGAAATTCACCAGCTTTGTATATCTGTTGTACATGTTGGTTTTTGATAAACCCTCTTTGCCACGATGTGATCAACTCAACATCACTGCGTTCTTCTTGTAATAATGAGGCCAACTTCACGCTAACGTCATTATAGACCAGTTGATACATCCTCTGACCTCGGTCATGATCAGACTCTCTAATCAATACCCACAGTTTGTCTGTGGCGTTGTCTGTAATAGATCTCAATTTCTGGTCATTGATCTGGCTGTTGAGAGCTTCTGGATACAATGCAATATAAAACGCCTCTTTCATGGCAATATCTGCATCATAGCACCACAACTGCCGCCATACCTCACTGCTATAATTCTGATAAATCAATCGATGATTGATACACCATACATCCTCTTGATTGGCACTCAGCAGCATCTTCACTATTGTTTTTGGATTATCTACACCACTGATTAAAAGCTTTAATCCCATGGCCTCCAATAACGTATCTTGGTCTTTCGTGAGGGCACGCGTCATTTGCATCAGCGACCACTGATCCCAATCAGTCACATCTGGTACTTCTGCCGCCATACCTTGTTTACTGAGGATTGACCATTGCGCCAATCTGATTCTGACTTCATTCCAACCCTGTGTCTCCAACTCACCCCACAATAGATCTCTCATCTGATGCTGGAGCTCCTGAGCCAGGGTACTCTGATCACGGGTGGATTTGTGTAATGATGGCATAAGCAGCAATGCTCTCTGGCTCAATGCAAGATCATGCTCTCTCAGCGCGGTTAGCTTGTTTTGGTGTATCTCCTGACTTAGGTCCAGCTTATGCAGTGCAGCGATCGCTATCGCAGCAGCATCATTGTACTTGGTATCAAATAGCTGCACGGCCAAATACATCAAACCTTTGTCTTGGGGCTCTATCCCCCACACAATCTGTGCTTCCAGATTCTGATGATTTTTCAACAATGACACCAAGATCTGCGAATAAGCAGCGTGGCAGTAACTCGGGTGCTCATCTTGGTCCAGCGCCATCACTTCAGCCAATTGCTCCTGCGCACAATGGCCTGATTTTTTAATTTGCATATGAAGAAAATCAAGTTGGGCGTGGGTAAGAACATGGCTGTCTGCAAACAGCTTCACCGCCTGATGCGTGATTTTACCAAGTGTGATAATTATTTGTAGAATTGCCATCGGTGCCATATGGCTGAGCGATAATCCTTTGATGCCACCCAGTGGTTTAAGCAATTCATACCAGTGTGCCTGATTCATAGGCAAGGCCATCAACCACCCTTTCACCAAATCACATTCCATCCGCACTTGTGCGTCTCTTCGCTCTTCTTCCACTGATACAGCTTGTTGGTATGCTTTTTTTAAACTCTTGATATTTTTTGCTATCAATTGACGGTTTTTCGGCCCCTGCTCTTCAAGTACGTAATCTTTAAAAGACTCTGCTGTGCGCCCCTCATCACCCAAACACATGACCAGTTTCGGCATCAGTACAGACAGTGTTTTCATCAATCTTGGAAACACCTTGCCCACCAATGGATCCCATTTCCGCAGTGTCATGAGATAACCAAGTGTGGTTTGTAGGATCTTCGGCAAGTATATCAGCTCCTGATCGTGTTTGATGTAATGGCTCATCAGTTTGAGCTGATCCCCCATGATTTGACAGTCTTGATCACATATGGGCATGGGTAATGCATCTTGTGTCCAGAGCCCCAGTGCTTTGTGTAGTACTGCCTGGGCAAATTGATTCTTTGCTATTGGGTGGTCTGCACGACTCTCGACTTCCAACCACTTGTCAGCACATTGGATCATTTTTTTCAATTCTAAGGACACTCTATTTTTTAATAAGGGGTCTTTGATTAATGCTTGCCGCTCGAATATCCATCTAACATCATCCTTGAAAATATACATCGATTGCCATTGTGGCCATATCCGTGTCATATATTGCACCATAGCTGGTGTGAACCAATCGTATAAATGAGTTACATCTTGAGTGATTTCCCATGATCCGCTATCATAAAGCATTGATGCTGGGTAATACTGCAATAACACATCACCCCACCGCTCAATCCATTCATGCGCGCTTTCTTTTCTCAATGAATCGACGAAATCATGGTTGTTACAGAACTTATCAAAATCAGTTAACTCTCTATCTGTGTGCGTCAACAGCTCTGCTTGCATCAGCATCACCATGGGCCTGATCAGCACTTGGCCACTGTCCTCCTCGATCTCTCTCGGATCCAACCTTCTGATATCCTCCTTGTACATCTCAAGGGCATAGCGCACGATCGCTTGTTGCCATGTGAATTGCGATACGCTGTATGTCGACCATATCTTATCTTCAGGCTCACAGTACCGATCATCATCTTTGAGAAGATGATCACCCACGGCAATGATATTCCGTTGGGGCTTTTCGAAGAGTATGTGCTTGGCCCAGTCACACAAATCTTTTTTCATGTGATCAGACATACAGCCATCTATGATGCCTGGTGGATCCACAATATCCTCATCTGTCTCAATGACAGCCTCATCTAGCGGTGCATCATCTTGTTGGGGTGAGGCAGTGACTGCCTGTGTCACCACACCCAATGTCATATCTTGAATGACCCTATCTATTTCTTGGAAAAAATCCTGTACCTGTATATATCTCTTATCTTTATCTGCCAACCTGAGTCTTTTAAAGCCTGATCGTGAATTGTACTTGTCTATGAAGGCCGCTATTTTCTTCATCAGTTCATCACAGGCCACCAAATGTGAGTGCATGTGCGCAGTGTGCATGGCATCTGATGTGTGCAGCTGCTCACACGTATTTTTGATGCGCTTCACACGCTCTATTAACCGCAGAGCCCCTTGCCTGTTATCTTTGATTAACCGGCGCCTATCCTCAATCGCTGCACATGCTTTGATCAAGTTCTCCAATAACCCTATTGCATCCATATGATTATCCTATTTTTTGCGACATCATAAATATATATGCATATTAATGCATTCTTAAGACTTTATCAATGTGTATTTTTGGATTTTGTAATAGCAATTTACGAATGTCGCCTTATCCCCATAGCCTGTCAGGAATCTTTAACACTGATCAAGGCAGTCAGAACTGTTCTTAAGATCATACCAGCTGTCTAGCCAGTCAAGGGATAAAAATCTCAATGGACGGCAAAGGTCGGCGGTTGATGCATGCCACTGTCACCGTTTGTGAAAGCGAAGATGGTTATGTAGAAATCCTGCACAACACCAAGCCTTTAACTCATGTGGTATTCTCAAAGAATAACCGGCCCAAGGGTGCACTGACACGCAAAGATGTTGACGCACATCTCAACAAGAAAAAGGCCCGCCCAAGTCCTTCTGCAGATCATCCCTGGAGAAGGAATCATTCTACTGAGCCTATGATAACAGGAGGACTATGATGATGAAAATAGCACAATATGGGCGGAAGAATAGAGGTGAAAATTTTATTGAGGAGGCTATCGGGGGGTGACATTTCTATCTTGCTAAGCGGGTGACATTTCTATCTTGCTAAGCGGGTGACATTTTCATCTGGGCTTTACATATATCGACTAAACTTCTATAAAACCCCAAGAGACAACTTGGCTGCATCGGACATCACCTCTTTAGACCACGGAGGGTCAAAAACCAAATCAATAGTCACCTCTGCCACATCAGGAATACGCGCAATCTTACGCTTTGCGGTATCCACCATCACTGGCCCCATACCACAGCCGGGAGAAGTTAATGTCATGCTAACCAGGACATGATTCGCCTCTGCCTGTTGATAACAGTCAACATGGTAGACAAGACCTAGTTCAACAATATTGACGGGGATTTCTGGATCAAAGCATTGCTTTAACGCTGCCCATACTTTATCAACAAGCGGGCCGTCAAGCGTCAAATAATCATCAAGACCAGCAACTTTATCAACACCTAAACAATCATGGTCTTCCTCATGTACTAAGAACCAATTGCCATTAACATCAATGGTATAAGATCCACCTAGATTCTGAATAACGCGTACCAAAGTTCCTGCTGGCAGAGGCATAAGCTCCCCATGTGGGATAATGGTCACATGCACATCACGCTTCAGAACCACACCATCATTGGGCTGCAATGTCATCACTTTCTCCTTTTAGTGAGAAACTCACCCCACAACCACAGTAATCTTTAGCCTGTGGGTTATTAAAAACTATCTTTTCCTGCCCTGCCGTGAGAGATTGATGATCAATAGTCATGCCCAATAGCATGGCACAAGAGCGCTTTTCTATACACACATCAAGTCCATGATGTTGTTCACACACATCTGTTGGTTCGGATTTATCACACAACACAATATCATATTCATAACCCGAGCATCCGCTTGGCTTCACAGCGACACGTAGCCAACTTTTGATAGGAGTTATATGCTTTTTAAAGTGCTTCACAGCCTTTGGAGTCATAGTGATAATTGTTGTCATTCTGTAGTCACCTTATCAGTTTGTTGCTCAAGAGCAGCTATCATCGTATGCCATGCAAGTGTCGCACACTTGACACGCATAGGGTATGCTTGCACTGTTGAAAGTGCGCTTAACTTACCGAGATCATGCTTGGGGCCTCCTGTGAGTTGAGCATGAAACTTTTTAAATAGCCTTGCCACTTCTACCACACTCAAACCCTGTATTGCATCACACATTAACGATGCAGAAGCTTTGGAAATAGCACAACCATGCCCCTGGAATTTCACTTCTTGAACCAGGCCCTCTGTGACACGTAAAGAAATGGTGATCTGATCCCCACACAGCGGATTATGACCTTCGAGAGAATGCGTGTGATCAGCTGCCTCACCCGAGAACTTTGTTGAGCGACTGTGATCAACAATCAGTTGTTGGTACAGATCATGAATGCTCACTTCACCTCTCCTAACATCTGTTTGGCCTTGAGGCAAGCTGTGATAAACCGATCGACATCTGCCATACTGTTGTAGCAACCGAAGGAAAGTCGTGTCAAAGCTGGCAGACGCCAAAACTGCATCAAGGGCATAGCACAGTGATGACCAGCCCTCAAGGCCACATCTTCATTGTCACACAGTGTGGCTAAATCATGTGGGTGTATTCCGGGCATATCGAAAGACACTGTACCTATATGCACCCCCTTTTTATGCCCCATAATCCGGCACTCAGGCATAAATTCCTGCATCTGAGCTAAAGTGTAAGCAAGCAAGCTGGCTTCATGCGCTTGCATATTTCTTAAACCTATCTCCTCACAATATTGACACGCAGCAGCCATGCCAATAGCACCTGAGATATGCGGTGTTCCAGCTTCAAAACCTTGCGGACCATCAAGAAAATGCACTCCTTTCTCTGTCACTGAAGTGACCATTCCACCACCCAATTGGGTTTGCTTGCATTTTTTCATGTATTCCGTAGACACAACAGCAAAACCGATGCCTGAAGGGCCATACATTTTATGTGCTGAGCCCACATAAAAATCAGCACCAATATCCTTTATATTTACAGGGATATGAGATAAAGCCTGTGCACCATCAACACACAACGGCACACCAGCAGGAACGATTTCCCTCACTTGTTCAAGGGAAGTGATAGCACCTGTCACATTGGCAACATGAGCCACCGTGACTATTTTAGTTTTCTCATCAATAAAGTCAGCTAATTGTTGATAATCAATCACATCTTGGTCAGTCAAACGCACAATACGGCACTCTGCCCCGACATCTTTGGCCATCTGCCACCAGGGCAACCAATTAGCATGGTGCTCTTGAATAGTCATGACTATGTTATCTCCACACTCTAACTGATGACGGAGATAGGAATGCGCTACAAAATTCAAGCTTGCTGTTGCACCGCTTGTCCAAATAAACTCTAGGGGGTCCGCACCAATAAACCTTGCACAAATCTCTCGCGATTGTTCAAACTTCTGTGATGCATTATAGCCCAATCGATAGACTGCACGATGAACATTTGCATAACTCTGGGTGAGAAAATCAGCTTCAACTTCAACCACCTGTTTGGGTTTCAAAGTGCTCGCTGCTGAGTCCAAATAGCTTAGACCCTGAGATAAAACAGGAAAATCTTCACGTCGCATATTGATTACCTAACATCTGTGTCATCTGCTTCTCAGCTGAGTTTCGATAATACCCGGATGATAATTCAGCCCATCTTTTTAGTTGTTGCGCAACAAAGGCCCTGACTTGCATAATTCTCGCTTCTTGATGACTCAATCCGCGGGACTGGATATACCGAAGAGCATCCCCCTCAAACTGACCGATTGTTGAGCCATGCGCTGCTTTAACATGGTCTGTGCCAACTTGAATGACAGGCCTGCTGACTGCTTGTGCTTGTTGACTTAGCAAGCGAAAATGGAGTCCTTGAGTCACATCACAGTCCTGCGCACCTTTTTGTATGGCTGCATGACTCTCAATAACACTACGTGCTGAACCAGCCAACACACTCTGTGACTCATGCTTCGTCTGTATTTTAGAACCAATGTGATTCATCATAACCCGTTGCTCCACATAATCATCTGATGATGAAATTTGCAAATGATTGTGCTCAATTTGGTTGTTTCCTTGCAGCTCATACCAAACCATATCACGAGCCATTGCGCCAGAGCAAAATAAACTTTGTGACTCTAAACACGCATGCTCTTGCAGCACGGCTGTTAGAAATCCGCAACGTCTAATCGCATGTTGATGAAAATGGGCCACGTGCAAAGAAGCATATGGCTGCAAATGAATGTCTATGTGCACAATAGCTTGAGTCGTCTGAACCTGTTCTGATAGGACACAGTGTTGCACTTTAACACGGGTGTTCTCTGGCACTTCAATCCTAAGATGTATAGGCACTGCTTTGGCTTGATCTGTATATAGTTCAACTAGGGTGGTATCCTTATCACATATGAAGGAGTGACAATTAGCAGGAAGATCCTGCAGCCAATATGTTTCTTGCTGACGCCACGCATGATGTAGGCTGGTCTGGGCACTGCCTGTTAATGGGCAATCATGATGAACAAGATGGCCATCCACAATAACCACCATATTTTCTGACTGCAATGCCTGTGGAAGCGCTTGCCGATCGAACTTCACTGGGGTTGTTGCATAAGTTAAATCAACCCATTTATTCTTAGGAACATAACGCCAGCTTGGCTGCATTGTTACATTCATGCCATCTCACCCTCAGTCAACCACGCAAATCCATGTTTTTCTATTTTTTTTGCCAAGTCAGGTCCACCTGTGTATTTGATAAGACCATTGACCATAATGTGAATGACATCTGGCTTGATCAAGTCTAGTAATCGCTGATAATGCGTGATCAACAAAAATGACCTCTCAGGGGAGCGCATGCGGTTGACGTTCTCAGCAATAGATCGCAATGCATCAACATCAAGCCCTGAATCAATTTCATCAAGCACACAAAACTTTGGCTCAAGCAGCAACATTTGCAAAATCTCATTGCGTTTACGCTCACCTCCAGAAAACTCATTATTCAAATCGCGCAAGAGGAATGATTCATCGAGCCCCACCATACTTGCTGCCTCTTTAATTTTTTGCATCACATCATACACATCAAGCTCTGGCAGGTTATTTGCTTGCCTTTGTTTATTCAGTATAGCCTTAAGAAAGACCATATTATTCACCCCAGAAATCGCCACTGGGCTTTGATAAGCTAAAAAGACACCTGCACGTGAGCGTTCATCGGCAGACATACTTAACAAATCCTGGCCATTAAATTGGCAAGAATCAGCACTAACCTGGTAACTTGTATCACCCATAAGAACTGAAGACAGTGTGCTTTTCCCAGAGCCATTTTGCCCCATAACCGCATGAACTTGGCCCTTAGGTACATTTAAGCTCAAACCATTTAAGATTCTTTTTTCATCTTGCACTTCAGCAATTAAATTTTTAATTTTCAGCATTATTTCCACCTCTATTATCCAACAGCACCCTCTAATGTAAGTTCGATCAGCTGCTGTGCTTCAACCGCAAACTCCATAGGGAGTTTTTGAAAAACTTGTTTACAAAAGCCATTGACTATAAGAGAGACCGCCTCTTCTTCCGTCAATCCCCTACTCATGGCATAAAGTAATTGATCTTCACCTATTTGTGAAGTTGTTGCCTCATGTTCTACCTGACTTTGAGGCTGCTTTACTTCTATAGTGGGGTAAGTATGTGCTCGAGAAGAATCACTTAAAAGCAAAGAGTCGCATTGTGTGAAATTCCTAGCATTAATGGCCGTAGGGAGAACACGAACCAGTCCACGGTAGTTGTTCATTGATCGCCCTGAGCACACTCCTTTTGAGATAATTGTACTGGTTGTATCTTTCCCGATATGCACCATTTTAGTCCCAGTATCGGCCTGTTGAGCATGCTTGGTAACAGCCACTGAGTAAAACTCACCTGAAGACTTTTCACCTTGTAAGATAACACTGGGGTATTTCCAGGTTATACTAGACCCTGTCTCTACCTGAGTCCAAGAAATTTTAGAGCGTTTCCCTCTGCATTGTCCGCGTTTGGTCACAAAATTATAAATGCCGCCACGACCATTTTCATCTCCTGGATACCAATTCTGCACTGTTGAATACTTGATCTTAGCATCATCCAAAGCTACTAACTCAACAACAGCTGCATGAAGTTGGTTCTCATCACGCATTGGCGCAGTACAGCCTTCCAGATAGCTTACACTTGCTCCTTCATCAGCAATAATCAAAGTTCTTTCAAATTGTCCTGTATTTTGAGCATTAATACGAAAATACGTGGACAGTTCCATAGGACAGCGAACTCCTTTAGGAATATACACAAATGAGCCATCACTAAATACAGCGGTATTCAAACACGCAAAAAAATTATCTTTAAAGGGAACAACTGAACACATATACTGCTGAATAAGTTCTGGATACTTCTGCAACGCTTCACTGAAGGGGCAAAAAATAACACCCGCTTCCGCCAACTTTTCTTTAAATGTTGTGGCCACAGAGACACTATCAAAGACAGCATCCACAGCAACACCTGCTAGCATTTTTTGCTCATGCAACGGTATTCCAAGTTTTTCATACGCACGTAAGAGCTCTGGATCCACCTCATCAAGCGAGTCAAGCTGTTTCTTTTTTGGAGCAGCATAATAAGATATAGCCTGATAATCGATAGGAGTATACTGCAGACCAGCCCAATTTGGCTCGCACATAGTTTGCCAATGCTCAAATGCCTTCAATCGAAGCTGAAGCATAAACTCTGGTTCATTCTTTTTTGCAGATATAGCATGTATCGTTTTTCTATCGAGCCCAGGCGGCAACAAATCCTGCTCTATAGGAGTCACAAATCCATACTGGTACTCGTCTCCGACTTGTTTATGAGCCTTAGCCATATTGGACCTTATTTTTGCTCAAGTATAGCGTGTAATTTGCTGATTTTCTAGACTTTTCGATATAAAACATAAAAAAAGCTCCCATAAAGAGAGCTTTATTAACAAGCATTTATTGCTTAATTCTTTATTCTCCAGAAGGAGCTGGGACAGCAGTGGGTCGACTCACGCTGCTGCTCTTACCACGGCTAAACACAGCCTTAGTACTATTCATAGCGCTGAGAGCACCTGATTTCACAGCATCACCCGTATACGCAAATGGCTTACAATTCTTCACTCCAACTAAGTTTGCTGCCCTATCGATGCCTGTATCAATCATTTCAAATAATGATTTAATTAAATGCAATATTGCGGTTATGCAACGAACAGCTAGATCAGAAGAACTCTTGAAAAAACCTTTTTCTCCAGAAGTAGGTTTGGCGGGCGCTGAAGTAATTGATGACGGATCTGCATTATCTTCAGTGCCACTTCGACTTCGTGGTGATGGGGGGGCTGATGAGGAGGGTGATGTTTGGGCTGATTTGAATAATTGTTCTCCTACTCCTGGTGGTTGGTCACCAACGCCAGCAAAATCGGTATCCTGTGGATTGTCTGCGGACTCCAGAACAGCATCCTGCACTGCCGCACCAGAATCATTAGGAGGCTGGGGAGAAGAATCTCTTGAACTGTGTCTTGAATCATGTTCTGATGATGTGGGTGTAGGCATGATGAATTCCTTAATAACTAAAGCATTTTGTATTTATTACGTGCGAGTGTCAACTATTTATTGCTACATTTTCCGTAAAATTAATAAAATGGATATTAATTAAAGATATAACACGTAGAAGAAACCCTAGCTTAAACCACCAACTCTGCATCATAATACAATATGATCTTTTATTTTTTCTCTAAACGCGTTCAATTTATCGGCAGCACTTTATTCCATTAGACAGCAACAATGGCCAATGATATTAGTGAACTAATGAGTCTGCACAGCTGATGGATTTCATTGAAATGTGTAGGCTTTCCTCATTCGTATACGAATATCGTCCGTGAATGTATTGAGGGGCAAAAAACACCATCCTAAATTTGTTGCCTTAATATTCTCCACATGAAAGAAAAGGTTTTACAACAGATTTGATAAGACGTTCACAACACCGGCATATTTTCTCCTACTCAACTCTTGCAATGTGATTGTTTTTGCTATACGTTAAGTAGTGAATTTTATAGGTATTACCAATCATGGCACAAACAAAACAAGCTGAAAAACGTATCCGCCAGAATAACAGGAAACGTTTAAACAACTCCAGCATGCGTTCCAGAATGAGAACGTTAATCAAGAATGTCCGCGCTCAAATTGAAAGAAAAGAGTATGAAGATGCCCAAAAAGCTTATACCGGTCTTGCCCCTATCCTTGATAGCTACGCAAATAAAGGACTCATCCACCAAAATAAAGCTGCTCGATTAAAAGCGAGACTTACCAAACAGCTTAAAAGCATACACGCTGCAGCTTAAAACTCACTGAATTGTTCGGCGAGCTCATCTTTGAGCTCATCTATGCCCTGACCTGTGACACAAGACACCACTATCGGCCCAATAGCCGACTTTGTTATTTTCTCTTTAAGCTCATCTATCTGCTCAACAGGGATGTCTAAATCACATTTATTAATTACAATAATACGTGGTTTTGAAGCGAAATCATGCTGATATGCAGCTAACTCTTGCTCAAGGATATCATGAGCTTCGCAAAGACCGATGCCATCACACCCTGCACCATCTAGAACTTCAATCAAAACTGAACAACGACTCAAGTGCCGCAAGAATATATTGCCCATCCCATGCCCTTCGTGTGCACCTGCCAGCAACCCTGGAATATCTGCAAGCACCATACGCTGTCCATAAGGCAATACCATAATCCCAAGATGAGGACGTACTGTTGTAAAGGGATAATTAGCCACCTTTGGTTGAGCTCTGGATAATTTGCGAATTAATGAAGATTTGCCAGCATTAGGCAAACCAAGCAACCCACAATCAGCCATCACCTGCAACTCAAGCCGCAACTCTTTACGAATAGCTAATGCCCCAGTAGTTGATTGATAGGGGGTCTGATTGCGACTTGATTTAAAATGAATGTTTCCAAGACCTCCCTCGCCACCTTCTGCAAGGCAAAAAAGTTGCTGGTCTTCCACTAAATCAACAAGGCAATGCTCTGTTCCTACTAAAAATACTTTTGTTCCAATAGGCACATCGATGGTCAAATCTTTTCCAGAACGGCCACTGCATTGCTGCCCTCTGCCAGGCTGACCATTTTCAGCCTTGTAAAAATGACGCTCACGAAAATCCAATAAAGTAGACATATTCGCTTGTGCACGAATAAAAACACCGCCACCTCGACCTCCGTCTCCACCGTCTGGGCCACCTTTAGGAATGTATTTTTCACGGCGAAAGCCAACACACCCATTGCCGCCCTTACCTGACTCAATGGCTATCGTGGCTTCATCGATAAATTTCATGAATTAAGCTGCGCCCTCAACAACACATACACTGTGCTTATTGAGTGGTCCGATATGACGGAATTCAACGTGTCCTGCTACTTTAGCATGCACAGTATAATTGCGGCCTAAGTATGAACCTGGACCAGCATGATACTTTGTGCCACATTGAGTCACCAAGATATCCCCCGGCTGGACTCTTTCACCACCGAATTTGACTACACGTCTGTACTTGGGGTTTGAATCACGACCGTTACGTGTACTACCACCTGCTTTTTTATGTGCCATAATGTCTCCTTAAGCAACAATATCAACTATTTCAACACGGGTATATTGTTGACGATGCCCCTGACGTTTCATATGATGCTTGCGACGCTTAAATTTCACAATAATCACTTTCTTATCTTTGACATGATCAAGGACTTTGGCTGTCACCTTAGCTTTCAGAAGCGGCGTCCCTACTTGCACTTGGTCCTCTTTTTCAATCAACAAAACATCGTCGAAATGAATTTCTTTTCCGGCTTCAACAGCTAATTTCTCTACGTCAATGACAAGACCTTTCTTAACTTTATACTGTTTCCCACCTGTTTTAATTACAGCAAACATGATGCTTCTCCTAGGTATGAGGCAGAGTATAGACAATTAGATAAGCAAAATCAAGCAATACTTGATGGCTTTTGTGATATAATCACGCAGCAGCCCATTACTGGCTCTAACTTGCCTTTTAAATGAAGCACTGATAGTATGAGCTCAAATAATTTGCGCAGCATGACATGACTCAGACTGTTGATCTAGCAACTCAACTAGAATATGTTGAAAATCATATCGAAAATATTTTTAAGAACCACCCTCTCCCACTGGTCCGAGACATCACCAAACACAGTCTTTTTCGTCAGGGAAAGCGTGTACGCGCTAAAATGGTTATCTTATCTGCTGAAATGCTTGGCTATTGTGGTCAAGCACATTATCAACTAGCCACTATTATAGAGCTGCTGCATGGCGCCACACTCCTTCATGATGATGTCATTGATCAATCAGATATTCGCCGTCATCACAAAACTGCGCACACCCTATGGGGAAATAAAGCCAGCATACTCCTAGGTGATTTGACGTATGCAGAAGCATTCAAACTCATCAGTCAAATCAATCGCTCTCAAATCATCGCCATCCTTGCCCAAGCTACCAGTGAAATATGTTCAGGAGAAATATATCAATTATCACAACGAGGCAATCTTCAAACAACAATGGATGAATACCTAAAGATAATTGAGGCGAAAACAGCCACTCTTTTTGCTGCCGCTTGCCGCTCTGCAGCATCACTGTGCAATCAACCAGATAATACCTGCCTAGAGAAGTTTGGCCAACACTTCGGGATGGCCTACCAGCTCACAGATGATCTCCTTGATCTACGCCCTAACAACCCCGATTTTGATAAAAATATCGGAGATGACATACGTGATGGCAAAATTACTGGCCCCATCATTGAACTGCTTTCTCAAATCAATCAGGAACAACGGCAACAACTTCACCATGATCTTCAAAACCCAAGCAAAGAGGCTATTACACGCATCCAAATGCACGTAGCAAATAATCAGTCCAAAAGAACACAGGGACTTATTAAGGAGCATATTCAACTTGCCCTCGACAGCATCAAGAACTTTCCGTCCTCTTCTGCGAAACAACTTCTTACCGAGCAGAGTATAAGTCTTTCTGAGAGGCTAAAATAATTAATATCACCATTGGTAGCAAAAAAGGGAAACATGAACATGCTATAAATCAACTCATAAGATACATTGTCAATAAAAATCAATTTGACATGACCCTTTAACACCTGCAAAATGGTGCGTGAGTATATTTTCTACACCCGTAATAATATTAGAGAAACCCACTATGGATACACATAAATTAAAAACACTATTATCGACTGAACCAGAAAATCACACATGCTATCTTGCGTACTTTGATCATCTCAAAACCTCCCTCTCAGATTTATCCTGGACAGACTGGACAGAGTTTAATAATACTCTGAATAGCATAGAGTCCCCTCATCCATATATCGAAGAACTTAAAAAAGAGTCTTTATTTCTTTTCTCCGCACTAATCAGCAAAGACGACCTCAATCGTTTAACTAAGAGATTATTTGAAGGTCATACGTCTTCGTCCGACTCCTTAATCGCGAAGTATCAATCCTTAATCGCTCTAGGACTTGACCCATTCAACACATACAAAGTGCTGAAGGAAGCTGATTTTATGTGTCCCCTAGGACATTACCACCACAGAAGCAATGTGCTGAAAGAAACTGACATAGCGGCTGATTGTCTAAAAGACCTACGGTGGCATATACTAGTCCATTACGACATAACTCAAGACGTAGATGATGTCCTTGACATAGCTCATTTCAAACACCTTTATCTGACTGAATTCATACAACCCCCTCGTAAATTTTGGGGTGCTGGGGAACTTTGCTTGAGGTTTTCTTGGCTTCGATATTGGCAGCTATCATCACCGCTGAAGCACACAGAAGAACAGAAAGCAGCAGCATATACTATCACCTTGAAGACATACAAGGCCATTTTCTCATCAAAAAAACATACTGCCCCCACCTTCGAGACTGACCCTGATAAATCGATTAAACACCTAAAATCTGTTACCCTCTTACGATCTCACCCTGATAAACAACGCGAGCAACAAAAACGTCCCCGTAATAAAGACGGCTCTATTCAGACTGAGGCTTTATTTGATGTCGCTAATACAGCATTAAACCGCTTAAGAGAATTAAAGGGGAAAATGCACATAGCTTGTCAACAGTACCCCAATATCACCCCCCTAACCACATTGAAATATTTAGCAACGTCAGCTACTGCTGAAGGAGAAAAAGTAGCCTACAAATTGTTTCAGCCTACTTTTGATGCTGTCACTGTGGGCCTGTACCTTAAGACAATAGGACTCATAATAACAAAAGGCAATTCTCATGCAGCTTTTGAAATTTTTGAAAAACAATCTAAAAATATCTATAGTGATGGTCACACACTAGCAACATGGCAATATGTTTTTAGGTGCTTTTATCTGATCATTTCTTACATGATATTTGCAGGAATAATTGGAGGAATAATTGGAGGAATAATTTGGTGGAATATTGGAGAAATATTTGGAGTAACCTTTCCTTTGACAGCAAGCACGCTACTTTTTGTTGCTTGTTTGCTTTGTGTAGCAGTTTATTTCCGAAAATCAATCGACTTATTTGCAGAACACCCTGATAGTAAATCTGCTATGTATGAAACTAGCAAGAATGAACTTATCAGTAAATTTGTTGAAAACATTAATTCCCAACAAACGAACATTACAGATGAGCTCATTTCTCAAATAAAGGAGATGCTGCCTAAAGGTGACCATGCACAGATCGACTCCATAGCTACGAATCTCAAAGCAAAAAACGAGTTTATAGATAAGGTCTTGGCAATAACAACCGAATCAATGCGCACTGATTTTACTCAATTTGATCATTTACCCACTGAGGATACACCCGAAACATCAGTACTCAAGTGTGTCCTTGCGACCTGGTCGACCGATGTATTCGGCTCTCACCTCCCACCATCAGCACATGAGAAGATACTAGATGATATATGGACGCAACCAACAAATTTAGAGGTAGTTGATGTTGCTAAAAGATATGTTGCTGAGGGAAAACCTAAAGCGCATAGTCAGGCATTTAATATGATTCATGCTTGGGTAACGCACAAAAAAAATGCGCAAAACGAAAAAACTGCTCAAGAGTTTACAGAAGAGCTCAATGCCCACCAGGAGATGAATCTCATGCCTCTAGAGCAATTGTTCAATGGAGCCTCTGACCGTCACAAGCATCAGATCTTAGTACAAATGCGTTTTTTTATATCTGTGCACTCTCTTATAAATAAAAACAACATTAAATCTCCTCGACATCTCCATTTTTTGAAAGTCGTAGCTCACAATATATACAAGCACACAGAAAAGCCTGTCAGCTCTCTGGCTAGAAAAACATGCAGGTTTGCTAATACTCTATTTAGTACACTAGTGATTGTCTTTGTCAATGCCATCGAAGCTTCACATATTCAATCTCGATCCTTCTTCGACTTGATGATAAGACCATTTTGTGTAGCACATGCAGCTTATGCACATACACCCTCAATCCCAAGGGCCCTTCTACTGTATACAGCCTCGTTGTTAATTGAAGTAAGCAATGTACTCAATACGGCTGTATCTTTAATCAGCCTAGCACTCCATCCATGTTTTTCATCAGTTCACAAGCCTCTCAGAAGTTATTTTAATTTACCCAAGATTAATGTTCCCAAGCTGATAACGTGTTTGAGTTCAATGCTTCAAACAAAAAAAATTAGTACATCTAACCCCTTACTAATGATAATGGATCGACCAACTCAAGACCTAAGACCTGGACCAGTGAGGCTAAAATAATTAATATCACCATTGGTAGCAAAAAAGGGAAACATGAACATG
>CAZMRQ010000030.1:0-18045 GCA_964568795.1 uncultured Gammaproteobacteria bacterium
CCAGGATTAGTCTCTGCCTGATTACTCGCCTGTCCGATCCCGCAGCTTACGACAAGCAGGATGCAGGTGATGTATTTTAATAGTTTCATTGTGTTCTCCTCTATAATCCTTCGACCTTCTTATTATAATACCCTTTTCTTGCATCAGGCATATTAACTTCTATTTATATTATTTATCAATAGCTTATTAGATACACATGGCTTAATAACTGCTCCCAGACATAAAGAAACCGATTGACATCTCTAAAGCTATCACTCCATGATATTCTCTTAGGACATATTAAAAATAAGTCTTGCTTTTTTATTAAATCCTCAGTAGAATTAATGATCTAGATTATACCATTGACAACAAGACGATCAGCCAAACATGACAACATTTCAATTGCCTGCAAATTTCTGCCCAACTAAGTCCCTCGATAACTATATCAAATGGGCTAATAAACAAGCTAATTTGAGTACCCATGAAGAAGCCAATCTTCTATCTATATTTCATGATGAAAAAGCCGATGCGACAAAAAAGATTGAAGCAGCAAAGCATCTGATTATCAGCCACTTGAAATATGTCTGCTTTATCGCAAGAAACTACACTAATTATGGACTCCCTCTTGCTGACTTAATCCAAGAAGGCAATATAGGCTTAATGAAAGCTTTAAAACGCTTTGATCCTAGCCACAAAGCAAGACTTGTCACGTACGCCGCTCATTGGATTAAAGCTGAAATTCAAGATTTCATTATCAAGAACATCCATATGGTGAAAAAAATAACCACCAAAGTAAAGAAAAAAATATGGCAGATGCTCCCTTCAAGCCAACCCACACACCAAGAAGCTCAAGACATCGCAACAGAACTTAATGTGGATATCCAACAAGTGTACGACATGAGCAGTACCGTTTCTACTGACACCTACCTAGAAGAACAACTTCCTGATCAACAAACAAAAAGAATAGACATGTTAGCATCCAATAACCAAGACAATCCGGAACACATTGTTGCTGATGATACCCAAAAAAAACTGAGACTCATTGAAGCATCACTCGCCCTGCTCGACAATCGTGAACGTGATATCGTCTCTCAACGTTGGCTAAATGACAAGAAAACACCGCTTAAAACAATCGCTCAAACTTATAATATTTCTATTGAACGAACTAGACAAATCGAAGCCGCTGCACTGAAAAAAATAAAAACTCACATCAATAATTAAAAAACTGTTGCAGCATATAAAATAAGCCACTATCATATGAAGGCAGTTATCTATACTAGGAGAGTTACATGCTAAGGAAAGTTATTCTATGCTCATCAATATTGTCATCAGCACTGACTTTTGCGGCAACAGAAAGCCAGCAAGAGCAATTTGACAAAATGGTTCACGCTTATTTAATGGATCACCCAGAAGTCATTATTGAATCAGTTAATCAATATCAAATCAAACAAGCTCAAAATTCACAGATTGAAGCAGAAAAATATGCAAAGACACATATTAAAGAAATTATTGGCGATAAATCTATCCCAACTCTTGGCAACCCCAATGCCCCTATTACCATTGTTGAATTTATGGACTACCGTTGTGGGTACTGCCGTAAAGCCCATGAGATGCTGACTGCAGTGCTAAAACAACACCCCAAAGATGTCAAAGTATCTATCCGTGAATTCCCTATACTCGGACCTCAGTCCACGGAAGCAGCTAAACTCGCATTAGCTGCCTATCAAAACAGTAAATTCAAAGAAGTACACAGCTATCTATTCTCTAAAGATGCTAGTTTTTCAAAAGATGGTATCACTAAAATTAAAAAGAAATACTCATTGAAAATCAATGACAGCAAAATTCAGGAACAACTCAACAGCAACTTCAAACTCGCTGAGAAACTCCAAATTTCTGCTACACCCGCCTTCATTATTACCAATGGAAAAGATGTGCAGGTGATTTCAGGCTATATAGAAGCGAAACAATTTTCTGATATTATCAAAAAGATGTCTTAACCTTTATTAATGAAGAAAGATTAAGCTATCAGACCAGCAAGAGAGCCTGTCATGTTTAATTTCTTCTCTAAAAAAGACCTTCAAAGCAAATGGCTGGCAGGATGGGACTTGCTGGCCATTACTTTTGTATTTGCTATCATTTTTGCAGTTGGTTGGTGGATACAACAAATCACGCTTCCTTCAACTAATTTGCATAACGACATATCTCTGCAACCCCGGCACCTCATTTATTACAGTCTGAAAAGTGTAGGACGAATGTTCATTGCTATTTGCTTTTCATTGCTAGCCACACTCCTATTTGGCACATGGGCAGCCAAATCAAGGCGTGCAGAAAAAATACTGCTCCCACTTATAGACATCTTTCAGTCTGTTCCTGTTCTTGGCTTCCTGGAGATCAGCGCCTGGCTATTCATGCTTCTTTTCCCGACATCTTTTACAGGACTGGAATGCGCAGCCATTTTCACAGTATTCACTGCCCAGGCATGGAATATGATCTTAAGCTTTTATCAGAGCTTGAAAATATTGCCTAAAAATTGGCAAGAGCTTTCTTCAATGTACCGCTTAACACCCTGGCAAAAGTTTTGGCGAATTGAAGTGCCATTTTCTATGCCAGGACTGTTGTGGAATACAATGATCTCTCTTTCCAGCGGATGGTTTTTTATTGTGGCCTCAGAAGTTGTGACTATAGCGCATCAGCAGTACCATCTTCCTGGCATTGGCTCATACATCGCTCTTGCAACACACCAAGAAGCCACCCAACCTCTTTATTATGCTATTGGCGCTATGTTCCTTATTATCTTATGCTACGATCAACTGCTCTTTAGACCCGCGAACTATTGGGTGCTCACCGTGACGAACAGATCATGTAGAACCCCATGGGTTGTACGCTTGTATCACCATAGCCGACTGTCTACCTTCATTCCCTTCAAGTCTTTTATGAAAGCCTGGCTCAACATCTGGCCTATGTCGCCTGTACAGGCTGCACGCCAATCACACCCTCATTACCTAGCAAATATCTTTTACTTTTTCTGGTGCTTGCTATTTATTTTTGCGGCAGGATGGATCTCACTCTATCTGTATAAATACATCTCCATAACAGAACTTCTAGAAACCCTCAAGCTTGGTCTTTACACCGCCATTCGCGTCTTCATACTCATTATAGTTTGTCTACTCATATGGGTGCCCATAGGAATTAAAATTGGTCAAAAACCCCGCTTATCAGCATGGCTGCAACCCATTATACAGTTTCTAGCGGCCTTCCCACCTCAGCTGCTTTATCCGCTTTTCACCTTCTTCATTATTCATTACCACCTCAATCCCAACATATGGCTTTCTCCATTAATGATTCTAGGAACACAATGGTACATTCTTTTTAATGTGGTAGCGGGAATGCAGGCCATCCCTGAGTCAACACAGGCTGCCGTTAAATTAATTGGGCTACGGCATACACTCAAATGGACGAAGTGGTATCTTCCTAGCATTTTTCCTTCGCTGGTAACTGGGGTGATCACTGCATCAGGTGGTGCCTGGAATGCCAGCATCGAAGCAGAACAAGTCTTCTGGGGAAAAAATTTCCTATCGGCACAAGGTTTAGGCGCTTATATTAAACAAGCCTCCTCCCAGGGCGATATCCACCGACTGACACTCGGCATTGTTGTCATGTGTCTGTGGGTGTTTGTTATTAACCAACTGCTTTGGATCCCCCTTTACCGCATCGCCCAACAACGCTACCGCTTTTAGAGGAAATGACTATGACGACACCTAAACCTATACTTCTTGAAGCACATGATTTAATGGTCACTTATAATAAAGAACTGAAAAATGCCTACACAGTCCTTGATCACACCAATCTCAGTTTACGTGAAGGAGAGATAGTCGCATTAGTAGGAACATCAGGCTCTGGAAAATCGACATTGCTGCGCGCATGCACAGGATTAATACAACCTGACCAAGGCCAAGTTCTTTACCAAAATAAGCCTATTTCTGGGCCATTGCAACAGATGAGTATGGTGTTTCAAGACTTCACCTTATTGCCCTGGTTGAGTGTGTTAGGCAATGTAGAACTTGGCCTTGAAGCACGTAAAATCCCAATAGAGGAATGCCGTGAACGGGCACTCAAGGCGATTGATATGGTTGGACTGGATGGCTTTGAGTCGGCATATCCGCGTGAGCTATCAGGAGGTATGTGCCAACGTGTGGGGATAGCCAGAGCACTCGCCATTGACCCTGATATTTTATTTTTAGACGAGCCCTTCTCTTCACTCGACATCCTCACTGCAGACAACTTAAAAAATGATATCCTTGATATATGGCAAGAAGGGCAGAGCAATCTCAAATGCATTCTCTTAGTCACCCATAGCATTGAAGAGGCCGTTCGTATGTCTGATCGCATACTTGTTCTTGGTGGGCAACCCAGCAAAATTTGTAGTGAAATACTCGTCAACCTACCTCACCCACGAGATGGGATGGATCATGAAATTACAGCCGTCATTGATGAGGTGTATTTTCAGATCACCCAAGCCAATGCGTCATTCTTGAAACGAACAACCAAAGCCAAGCTCACCCGACTTGACCAACGCTTGCCTGATATTGATATTGCTGAAATGGTTGGCTTGGTTGAAGCAATCAATAGCCCTGAATATGAGCGTCAAGTGGAACTCTCTGAACTAAGTGAAGAACTTCACCTTGAGCTTGGTAAGCTGATGTCAATCACAGATGCTTGTGAGTATCTGAAGTTTTGCCATGTGATTCGTGGCCAGATCTCTTTAACTGATATAGGTGTTGATTTCGCACAAGCGAACATCCTTGAAAGAAAAAAAATATTCGCCCAGCAATTTCTTCAGCATATCCCCTTGGCAAGATATATTCGTCACTGCCTTGATGAGTCAGAATCACAAACAGCCAAGTACACAACCTTCCTACGCCTTCTCAGCCATGAACTGACGGAAGACAGCGCTAAAAAAGTCTTGGATACATTAATTAGATGGGGACGCTACGCAGAGATCTTTGCCTATGATGCCAACCACGGCATTTTATCACTTGATGACCCTAATTAACAACGGTAAAGGTCAATCAACCCGCGTATATCAGCACAATTAAGTGCTGACCCAATCACAACCCCAGTAATAGCATACTGCGAGATACAATCATGCTGACTGGCATCAACACCGCCATCAAGCCATATTGGCTTTGCAATCTGACTGCATTTTGACAATGCCTCAGGCATGAATGACTGACCGCCAAAACCTGGCATGACCGTCATCACTAAGATAGCTGATGTCTGATCAAACATTTTCTGATAATCACTGTAGCTCTCATCAGGGTTAATCACCCCTACGATAGAATGGTCACGGCATAACTGCTGCCAATCATCCTCACTGCCTGCCCAAGTGGATGGGTGCAACATCAATACATCGGCACCGAGATTAAAATACGCGTCACATTGCGCACGCGTGGTATAACTCATCATCAAATGAACATGTATAGGACAGTCCACAATTTTTCTAATCTGCTTAATCCAAATAGGGCCAAACGCCAGATTCGGAACATAATGATTGTCCATGAAATCCAGATGAATCCCATCAACCCCTCCTTGAACATATTTCTTTATAGCAGACCCCAAATCCAGTATATCTGCTGATAAAACTGATGCATAAACCTTCATTCTTTCTCCTTAAAAACCCTTTGCCTCTCGAACCAACTGATACGCTTGCTGAATAGTTTGAGCCT
The DNA here is from genome assembly GCA_964568795.1 of uncultured Gammaproteobacteria bacterium. Classification (GTDB taxonomy): domain Bacteria; phylum Pseudomonadota; class Gammaproteobacteria; order Comchoanobacterales; family Comchoanobacteraceae; genus CAZMRQ01. The sequence continues at coordinate 5,706 of CAZMRQ010000030.1, forward strand.
TCTCAGTGTATTTTTCCATCTCTGACTGACTTAGACCTTTAGCCATCAACCGATCTGGGTGGTATTTAGCCATCAGTAACCGGTAAGCTTTTTTTACCTCTTGCTTAGAAGCAGAACGACTAATGCCAAGAAGCTGATACGCCGAGTCCAAATCGAAATGATTTTGATGATGACTCTGACCTCTGCCCTGATATCGTGAATAACGGCGTTGCTCACGGAAGCCCAAAAAGTGATACACATCTGCTAATATACGCGCTTGATGGGTATTCAAAGATCTGTTCATATCTTGATATCCGCGCAATAACGTCACCAACACATGACGCATATGAGGACTTTGCAAGAGCCATAACTGCTGTTGAGCAAATAACTCCAGCGGAGGCCTGTGCCCCGTTTTCCCCTCTCGGAAAAACTTAATCGCTAAATTTTTTTCACTTGCGGCGTAGTCAAGATTGGCCATGCATTGCTTGGAATAAGCGATATCCTGTGGACGCACTTGCCCCCCCTGCTTAGCAATGTACCCCAACGTATAAAATAGCAAATGAATAAACTGCTGATGGTGTTGATCCATCGGCTTAAAATAGCTATGAAATTGAAACTGTCGCCGCCCTTTTGCCCCCATCATTGCCCCAACATACAACCCTAACATCAATCCCAACCAGTGCAAATGAAGCAGTGCTCCTGCAAAAAAGCCAAATAAGCCCCAGCCCAAAGTCCTCATCACAGAAGAAGACAGGACGGATCCTTGTTTTTTATACGAGTAGCCAATGAACCCACCACCAATCAGACCCAACATAGGGGCATGAAAAAAAGACCCAATTAAATAACCCAAAAAAGCGCCGATGAACATTATCTGCCTTGTACCATATCTTGATATCTTACTCAATCAGGCTCTTAAGCGCAATCTGCTTTTTTCAATTGGAGTGCTTTGCATTTATCCTGTAACTGTGTATCTGTTTCTTTGTGATCAGGATCCGGGATAATACAATCAACCGGGCAGAATAAAACACATTGTGGTTCATCAAAGTGACCGACACATTCGGTACACTTTGCTGGCTCAATTTGAAAGATTTCGACCCCCATGAATATAGCCTCATTGGGGCACTTATCTTCACAAACATCACAGTTAATACAAGAATCGAGTATTTTAAGGCTCATGAGAAGACTGACTTTATTTCACTATACCCATAACAATTTCAACATGCCAGTAAAAATCAGAAGTGGTAGGATAATGTAGCAACTGATTCCTGTTTGAATGGATGATACGTCACATTCTCGGCTGTATAGGAAAATTTAGTAAACATATACCTTAACCCCATTCTCCAATGGTCGTCGTATATATACTCTGAACCCAGACCCACATACACAGCAGGGAAATCGATGTATTTTTTTATCGCACTGCTCATTTCAACGATATCAAGCTTAACACGCGAGAGAGATCCGCCGAACAAACCATAGACATTGACCTTATCATGTATGCGCCATATGGGCATAAAATGAAAGCCATAATGAAATAAAACACTTGTGTTAACATCCAGATTAATAGACCGACTGAGTAGGTCCAAATCAAAATGAATAATCTTACTTTCACGTGACTTAAGAGGCCATCCTCCTAATGAAGTGGAAAAAGAAAACTTATCAGTGAATTGATGACTATAGCCAACTTCAATCAATCCTTCAGGGCCTTTTTCAGCAAAAGTGGCTGACACCTTATAATTATCTAAATCAATAGAAGTATCTGCTACTGCATAGCCAAAACTCCCCCCTAGCCAGACACCTGCATGGGCCATTGACGCAGACAATAGTAGAGTGTATAAAAACCCTCGACATATAATTAAGCAGCTTCTCATATTAGACTCCACAATTACTAATTAAAAGTTGTATGTATAACCTAACAAAAAGTCAAGATAGTTGATCTTTGTCGTTAAGTTTCCTTTGTCATACTTACTGGTTGAAAAAATTGATTCAGCCATAAACTCGGAATTGTGAGCCAAAGGGAAGCTAAGCCCTAGCCCCAACCGCTTGGCTGTAAAAGTTTTGGTAGCAAAATCGCTGATAAGCGTGAACTCAAACTTATGTGAGCCCACACCAAATAGTGCAAAAAAACTGACATCTTTCAAATTAATCCTAGTCAGTACATCCAAATAGTTTTGAGTAGCTAACTTGGCTGTTAGATTAGTCACCACAAGACCCACTTCTTTATGACGTTGGGAATTGAGATAATGGCCCAAAACAATGCCTAAAGAAAAATCAGACGACAGGTCGAAATCATAGCCTGCTTCAAGGGTCTGAACTGTACTATGAGCGCCAATTTGAGCACTCTCACCTTGGTAGGAAACACTCACATCTGAAGCGCGTTGTCCAAACTTATGTGAAACCCATAGAGACCTATCAGCACAAATATCTGCTGACAGTACTGTCATAAGAAGAAGCGGTAAAAACATAGCGCACCGTATCAATAGAACCTACTACATTAAACACCAATTAAAAAGCTATGTCTACACACCTCTTGTCTAATTCCATATATTCATGCTAACATCTAATAAATTCAAGGTTTCTTCAATATGGCCGCCACTCACTCTATTTTTGCACTCTACCATTTTTGTAAGATGAGCAATTTGACAAAATGGCAAAAACGCCTTCTTGATTTTGGCAAAAAAAACAATATTAAAGGCACTTTATTGCTTGCCGACGAAGGCATCAACGGCACAATATCTGGGCCACACGATAAATTACTTGATCTAATGAGTATGCTAAGGGACTATGAACCTTTGCAAAAACTTGTCTATAAAGAATCTCATTTCCACCAACATCCATTTCGACGATTTAAGGTTAAACTCAAAAAAGAGATTGTCACAATCGGTCATCCCACAAAGCCGGCCACTATTCGTGGCACATATGTCGAGCCAATGGATTGGAATGCAGTCCTGGAAGACCCAAACGTTGCAGTCATAGATACCCGAAATGACTATGAGTATGCTATTGGGACTTTCAAGAATGCCATCAGTCCTTATACAGATAATTTCAGACAATTCCCCGACTACATAGAAAAAAACTTTGACTCAAAAAAACACAAGTGCGTGGCTATGTTTTGCACGGGCGGCATCCGCTGTGAAAAAGCATCATCGTATATGCTGATGAAAGGCTTTGAAGAAGTCCTTCATCTCAAAGGGGGGATTTTAAAATATCTCGAGGAGGTTCCTGAGAAAGACAGTTTATGGCAAGGAGAGTGTTTTGTTTTTGATCAACGGGTGGCGGTGACTCATGGTTTAAAGCAAGGCCAATATGACCAATGCTTTGCATGTCGCTGGGCTATCACCTCCGAAGATAAAAAGTCAATCGATTACACCCCTGGAATATCATGCCCACGCTGCATCAACCTCACCAGTAGTGAGAAAAAACAGCGATTAGCAGAACGGCAAAAACAGATTCATCTAGCTGCATTGCATAACAAAAAACATCTCGGATCCACACCTCCATCTCCCGACAAGTAACCTGGGTTAATCACTTAGCACATTCAAATGCTATTCAATAGCCCTGTAGAATACAAAGCTAACGCCCATATCACAATACTCATAACAATCACGGCACTTACCTCCGTCTCATACGGCGTTTCCTCACTCAATACAATGCTGATTAATAACATTGGCGGACAAGATGCCACCAAGATAAGAGAAAATTGCTGCAAACTGTTAAGAGAAAAGGCCCATGCAACTAGCCACGCCAGCAAAGGGGCTACTATCCCCTTTATGAAAACTAATACGCCCACCCTAAAATTGGATTTAAGCAAAACATCAAAGCGCAGTTCCGCACCTATGCAAATCAATATAATTGAAACAAAGGCTTTAGTAAATGGATCAACAGTATGAATAACTACTCTAGGCAGTGAAGCGCTCATAAGGGAAGCTGCTAGGCCAAAAATCGCAGCAAGAATGAAAGGCGAGCTTATTAGTTTCCAAAAAACTGTGCCTAAAGTCTTTCTCATGCTTGCTCGACCCTCGGCCAAAAATCTCTCCCTGACGAAAATAAAAATCACTAAATTAGCGAGGATACTTATGTTCAAAAAAAACATCAGCGCTTTTTCTTGCGCCATGCCACTCACCACTGGCATAGCATAGCCAAGTATATTTGTTAGTGCGATAAACATAGCTATAAGTTGGGTATGTTTGTGTTGATAACACAGAAAATGACACAGGCACTGCACCAATGTGACAATCAACACAACAACCATAAGATGCGCACATAAATACCAAGCATGCCCTGATAAATCACTCCAAATCATTTGGGAAATACTCAAAAAAACAATAGCAGGAGCAGCAAGCTTGATACAAAAATCTCTTAGCAGTGACACTTGCTCGGAAGTGATAAATGAAAAAAAACGAGACACGAAACCCACTGTTATCAATGCTATTGTGTGAAAAAAGGGGGACTCAATGTTTATTATTGCACCTGATTTAGAATTGTCTCTACTAGAATGCTAGAAAGTAGCTAACGACAGCCAATGACACAAAACACAAAATAATACTTCCAGCCATCGCAGCAGTAGCGTCTTGCCCAAGATCTGTTTTGTTCTGAATAATCATGACCCCAACAGCTATGGTCGGACATGCGCTCAACAGCACACAAACAAATTGCTGAGCTTGAGTCAGATCAAAAAAGACTGTCAGAGCATACGCTATCAAAGGCGTGATGATCATTTTAATAACAACCATCATCCAAATCACCCAGTTTTTCTTGAATAATAACCGCATATGTAATTCGAGACCAAGGCAAATCAAGCCAATCGCAGCCACACTCTTTGCTATTGGGTGAAGTGTTTTATAAAAAACATGCGGAACAGATAAGTGTATTGCAGAGCCTAGAGCCCCTAACAAAACAGCTATGACCAAAGGGGACTTCATACTCTGTATGATAACAGTGCCCACCCGATGAATCAATTTTCCTTGCAGGTGCTCGTATGGCCGCGTAATAAAGACAATCACCATAATAATCTCTATAGCAAGCGCAATAGTAAAAGGTTGAAGCATCTCATTCGAATGCGGCACGCTTAAGATAACAGGAAGGCCCACAGCAACAATATTGGGGAAAGACCCTGTCACCGCAAAATACTTCGCATTATCATAAGACATACCAAAGAGTCGAAGAACGCCTATGGAAAGCGCATACGGGATAAGGACGCTCAGCGCAAATGCCATGCTGAACTTGCCATGTGTGAGCAGCAACTCTATTGGCAGTTTAACCATGGACAAGAAAAGAACTGCCGGAACAGCAAACTTCAGAAAAAATACACCGAGATCTTTAGTATTATTTTCAGAAAAATAACCCGTCAGTCGGCTGAAGTAACCCGTCAGCAACAACATACAAAGTGGAAGAAGATACAGTAACATATGAAATTTTGACATAGAATCCCTCTATAATATAGCGCTGTTTTGCCCTAAGTAGGTATACAAAAGACAAATCACAATGAAGCTCACTACCGTCGTGCCAGAAAACACTTGCTGCACAACAACCTTATCAAACTTATTGGCTACAGCTTGTTGACAAACAAAGTATGTGCTGGGACAAGCACATAACAAAAACCATGCCGCCATCTCTCGTGGGTTGACAGCAAAAAACCAAGAAAGACCGCAAGCAACTAAAGGCATTAAGACACTTTTTGCAAGAATTATCGACCATACTTGGCGTGTCGATTTTGTTATATAGCTCAGATCAATTTTTACACCCACAGCAACTAAACCAACAGCAAACATGCTCGATGAGACTGTATTAAACAGTTTTTGCAGCGACTCAGGGATAGCCCAGCCAAGTCCAGAAACAATAAATCCCAAAATAAAAGCGATGACAAATGGTTGTTTTAAATTGCAAACAAGCCTTTGTGCCAAATGGCGCACATAAGAATGCGGCGAATCTACAAAAAGTGGCTCAATAAGCACCCTAATGACCATCAAAGAAAGCAACGATGAAGCCCACGCATCAATAAGCAAGTCACCCCGAAAGACACTTATTAAAATCATTAGCCCTACAATTTCCAGATTTGGAATTGACGCCATACCCGCAATGATGGCCGCTTTATTTTTTTGATACCCCTGCCACTTGGCAACAAAGAAGCAAACCGCAAAAACAACCATCACAGTCAAGCCAATCCGCATAGCAAAGCTTAGTGCCAAATGCAGAAGATTTGACCGTGTATCTATCTGAGGGAAATGAGCGGCAATGAGGAAACACGAAACAGGAAGAGCAAACTTAAAGAAATAGCTCAATAATGCATCTGCTGACTCTTCTTTGATATAATTGTATTGACGCGCCACATAGCCACTTAGCGTGACAAAAAACACTGGAAAGAGCAATCCAACATCCATAGATAAGGCCTTAATCCATTAATTATTAAAACTTTATCAATCCAACACGTCCATGTCAATACAACATCTGTCTAAACAACATGGTACATAAAAAATGGCATAGACAGCAAGCTTAGGAAGAGACTCCCCACGAGTGTTTGTGATGCTGATATAGCCCCAAAACGGCTTTTATTGGTAAGTACTGGAGCCAATCCAGATGAAGGACAAGCACTTAAGACAACCAGAACAAAAACAGTGCTTGCATCAATATGAAAAATGAAACACAGCAACAAAGCTAACAACGGCATAACAATACTCTTCATAACAACAACTGCAAGCTCAGCTATTGATGGCCTAATCATAAATGAAAAATTGAATTTACCTCCAACAGCCAGCATGACCACAGCTGTGAGACCCACCATGATTTCTTGAAAGTATTCGACAACCACATGCGGCACAGCCAAACCATAGCTTGCTACAATAAATCCAGCCAAGGAAGCCACTACTGCAGGCGATTTGAATGATCTGATCAATTGTCCCCTGATGCTGCGCACTTGGTGGCCTGAAGTTAAATCATTGAGAGGGGCAATAATTAACGCAATCATTGTCAACTCTATCACAATCGCCACAGACCAAATATCTACCAAGTCAGCCCCACCTGGGGATGCAATAATTAACGGCAGACCAATCGTCGAAATGCTTGGGCATGCAGCCAACGTTGCCATAGCTACTGCATCCGCTTTGTTCTTCCCTAAGTAGCGCCCCAAAACAAAGCATGCAACAAACACTGTTGCCATCACCGTTGCAAATATCATTGCAAAATATGCAAACACACTAACTTTCTCAAGTGGAAACTTGGCAATGAGCAAAAAACAGGTGGCCGGCATCGGAAATTTAATAAAATACTGTCCAAGGGCGTCTGCTGTTGAAGCTGAAAAATAGTTGCAACGACGCGAGCAGTACCCCAACGAGATGATGAGCAAGTACGGCGAGTAAAAAAGAAACATGTCAGAAATAGAGTTCATAGTTTAATTTATATATCATAATTTACCTGTATTATAACAGCCAACAGAAATCTGACAAGAACAAACATGACCATACTGTCTCCCCTTCCCTCTAGTCAAAGAGACACGTTCAAAAGTTGATCCTTTTTTTACCTTGTGCTATACATGGCAGAGTAAGACAGAGCAAGCAGATGAACAATTTCAGGTTTAACAAAATAATACGAGAAAAACCGCTCAAAAAATTCAAATCAGGCGAAGGTGCAAAACATGTATCCATTAGAACAAAAAAACTATCACCCGTCGAAACCCGGGAAGCCCTTATTGAGAAGCTTCATGAAGAAGTTGATGAAATTGATTTAGCCGATAGCAAAGAGCAATTAACTGAAGAATGTGCTGATCTCTACGAAGTTATCGAAACTTTATGCCAACACAGTCAACTTCATTGGAAAGATGTGGAGCGAGCTAAAGCTAAAAAGATAGACGACCGTGGCCGTATAGTCCCCGATCAATATGTCGAGTATGTGACTTTGAGTAAAGATGACCCCAAATACCAGTACTTTATGTCCCTGCCAGCACGCTACCCTGTTGTTGATAAGAACAACTGCATCCTCACAACTGCCTGGTCTTCTTTCTGGCATCAATGCCTCTCATTTAAATGGCTCGCACAAGCAACAGTATTGAGTTACACCACACTATTCATCCTTATGCCTACAATGGCCTTTTTAGTGAATTGCATGCTGCACATAGGGATTGATATTGGCAATCAAGACCTATGGCTGATCACACTCAGCCGTGACTTGCCCATAGACACTCAAAATAACCTTCTTAACTGGTGGCATCAAATACTCACTGGCATCAAAGCAAGCTCTAGCTGGCTCATATTCTTTTTGCTCATCTCACAATGGATAACCAGCTTCCTCATACAACAAACCCTACAGAGTTTCTGGCCAAAACGTTCGCATTCCTGGTATCATCTGCCGAAGTTAATCTCATCACTCTTTTGGGTTTTATGGGCATTTGGCTTACAGATCATTCTAATTTTTGGTGGCTGGGTCACAACCTGGCTTGATGACTTCGCCTTTGGGAATTTAGCTGTTTTCTGGACATCCATACTTCATTTTACTGCATCATGGTTGTTATTCACCGGCGTCTTGTGGTTTAGCGCCCCCATTAAAAAACCGCGCAAGGTGTTTTTAGTTGCCCTCATCATGTCTGGTTTTTTTGTCATTATCAATCATCTCGTCAGCATGTTTATGGAGCACAGTTTCACTTTTTCATTAACATTCGGTTCCTTTTCATTCATGCCTATGCTAATGATTTGGCTTGAATGCATATGGAGCATTCTCATCTTAGGGGTTTTAGGCCTGGCATGTTACAATCAATCATAATTTTAGCAATCATTTTTTGCTGTAAAATTAATGCAAAAACCTATGAAATCATGCCATCCTCCTATATAGTTGGACAACATGAGGCCAAAGTGTTAGGGCAAAAAACATTGGCACAATTCTGTGAACAACATGGCATTGGATTTGATGCCTTAGCTAAAGTAAACCCATTCATACGTCACACACCGCCAAAACCCAGTACTGTTCTTATAGTCCCTCATCAGCATTTGCTGCCGACAAAACGCTACGGCATCGTCATTAACCTGGCAGAAAAAAAGCTTTTCTTATTTCAGGATAAAACGCATGTATCGATATACCCTATTGGGATAGGACGAAAAGACTGGCCTTCCCCTACAGGCGAGTTCTGGCTCCGTCACAAACGGCACCAGCCAACATGGTATGTTCCAGACTCAGTCCGGAAAGAGGAGCTTGCTAAAGGAATCATCCTACCAAAATATATACCACCAGGGGAAGAAAACCCCCTTGGCGACTATGCCATGCGGCTATCCTACACCAGTATTCTTATACACGGAACAAATGATCCTTCTGGAATTGGTATAGAATCCACCTCTGGCTGTTTTAGCATGTTTAATAAACACATTGCTGAGCTTTACAATAAAGCCAACAACGGTCTCATTGTCAATATTATTGACGAGCCTGTCCTGCACTACCATACAGACAATAAACTGGTCATCGCTTCTCATCACCAATCACCCGCTTATCAACTTGTCCTATCAGACGGTATAGGACAAGTTGCACAGAAGCGTGTCAAGACTATTCTAAACAATGCGCAAGGAATTCCATTTATTATTGACTTACAGGAAAAATTATGACTATTCACTACCGAATCTTAGATAAACGCATCGGTCAACAATGGGCCAAGCCTACGTTTGCTACTGAAGGCTCTGCAGGCATAGATCTGATTGCCTGTTTGAATGAAAGCACTGTGTGCCATGCTAATGAAGTCTCTCTCATCCCCAGTGGGATTGCCATACACATCGCAAATCCGAATATAGCTGGCATCATCCTTCCACGCTCAGGACTTGGTCATAAGCATGGAATTATATTAGGAAATTCTGCAGGTCTTATCGACTCAGATTACCAAGGCGAGTTGCTTATTTCTGTCTGGAATCGCAGTCAACATGATTACACTATTGAACCAGGGACTCGGATAGCACAGCTTGTGTTAGTGCCAATCATCAAAGCCAGCCTGACAGAAGTCAGCCAATTTGATGATATCACCGAACGGCATGACGGTGGGTTTGGCAGCACTGGTTACCAAACCGAAGAATTGAGTTAGCTGCTTCTTAAGACTTATTCAGCAAGATGAAACATGCGTTGAACACCAATCTCATCTAATTAAACCAAATCACTATACTCTTGACCTGTGCCAATTATTGATTAAGCATAGCACCAAAATACAAGTTCTTTGTACTACCCACATATCCAGACCGGAATAACCCATCATAAGACCAGCAGCCCATCCTCTGTAAAGCCCATCCTCTTGACAACCACTCTACTAAACATTAGAATCAAGTGTAAAGAATACCAAAAAGAGAAAACTATGAATACACAAGAACACTTATCTTTTATCGCTCAAGCCATCGCACAAAAAACCTCTATCAGTGGTTGGAGAAACTACTGCGCCACATACTCCGTTAGTTCATTTTTAATAGAGCGCCTCTCTCGAGAAACTGACTTCAACAAAGATTATGTTCAGAAAATATTGGAATGTGTTAATCTATCCTTTGAAATAGATCTCACTGCAGAGCAACTCATTCACATCGCAGCTACTACTAAAGATTACCGTACCCGTCAGATCTTACTTACCCGCCCTCTTATTGAATGGCAGATCGACAATGAACCTGACGTTGATGAAAAAAGTGATATAAGCATCCATCACACCCTGCTCCCTAGACATATTCAAAAATATGCTGAGCACTTCGATTTTAGAGTTTTCTTTATCGATGATTGTGATGTTTCGCAACTTCCATCAGAGGTGCAATTGGTTGTTACAGGCCTTAAAGATAGCGCGGATAGGCCCAAGTCACCTGAGACGCTGACGGCTAACGACCTTGTTCTGATCTGCTCAGGTGGTGATTATATGTATGATGATAAAAAAGATGGCAGTGAATTAAGAATGCCAGCAGGCCACTATGATCGCTATATTACTGATACATCTGTACGCGAACTGTACACCAGACAAAATAACCTTCCAGTACCATTTGATCTACCCCGCTTAGATGAACCAACTGATATCACCCAGTTTAAGACACAAGCCCAGGGATTCTTCAAGGGTTGTTCTGAGAAGTTTGCACACAACAAAGCCGCTCATGCTGCCATTATAAAAAATTTAACTCTACTGATTAACTATATCGATGATTGCGATGACAGTCGCCAAATCAGTCAATCTATCAATGATTTTACACAGCATGGTGATTACCAAACTCTCATCAGAGAACTAGAAGCTCACCCCTATAGGTTGAATGAAATAATGAAGCATGCCATTGAGCAAATCATGAATCACACGAAGAATTTCATAAACTATTTGTACTATGGCAATTACAACAGCTACATTGAAACCTACTCACTGTTTAGTCGCCCCGATACATGCCTACGCAATAACCTCATTCGTGAGTTAGAATGTGAGCGTGATATACAGACGACCGTCTGTGCTTACTAGAAGAATCAGCTTGTTTTTTCTAGGAATGCACTGACATTAATCTGGCGACTGTATTGTGCAAGGTAAAGCTCACCAGATAGATGCTTTAGCAACCAGCGAATGATACGACGGAGGTGATGGCTGAGCATTCTGATATCACTATTTTGCTGTATATGTCTCATTTAGAGCAATAAGTAATCATGGTCCATGCCTGCCAATCGCGATCAGCCCTCTCATAACAAAGCATTACGTGGATAAAGACATTGACAGGAAGTTGATTTGTTATAGTATACCTAAAAAATGAGCTCGATTATGCCTTGCCTACTTGGTCACAAAACTTTCATAAATTCAGTCGTCCGTCTTTCTTTTAAGTTTTCAACGGAAGAAAGCAAGCTGGTCAATGAAATCACAAATACCGTGCTTGCAATACAGAATGGTTCAGCTACTTTGCCACAAGAATACACACGCTTTCAAAAATACTTTCACAACCCTCGTACAATTAGATGTCTTGAGTTTTATAACACCTATGAAAAAGAAAAGACCGCCTCTACATCACACAATACTTGTATTATTACTATCGGAGCAGCAAAAAAGTATATGATTGAATATATCGGAGATCTCATTGCGCAGGCCGCTGCAGCATTAGGCAAACGCCCGGGTAAACTCGGCTGGAATCAAGATAGTTTACTAATAGACCTAAAAAGTTGTACTGACTATTATAGCCCCCTATTAACTCTTATGACAAACGAAAGATTTCACAAGTTGTTAACCTATACCCAGCTGAATGCCCTCGATCGGGGTTTGAATCTTGAGCAAATACAGGCCCCTGATTTTGAAGAACGCTTTGCAACTGGTATATGTGACTCTCCTGGCAGCCCTCGAATTCAATAACCTTTTTGAACCTAAATTCACGCTTTTGTGGGCACTATGATTTCTAATGAGTTATACACCTCC
>CAZMRQ010000031.1:0-16370 GCA_964568795.1 uncultured Gammaproteobacteria bacterium
TTATTGGACGCGGGTGCTAATATGAATGAGAAGAATGGATATGGAACCACAGCCCTGATGTGGGCATCTGAGAACGGAAACACAGAGACAATGAATCTGTTAAAGTCAGATAAAAGTTATGTGGATGATGTTACAAAAAATACTGAACAATTCTACAAAAAAGATGATGCAGAGGGACTGAACCATTATTTGAAAAGAAAGATAGATAAAGACAGGGGGTGGCCTGTATGTCAGCTACTGAAAAGAGCAGTTATTGCTAAAAAAGAGAAGATCATTGAGTACTTACTTAGAGCAGAATGTTATACAGTAAGTGACTTGAGATATGCAGTGGCAAACGGCGTTCGTGTGGAAGAGATCGTACCCAAAGATAAAATTCCGAAGGAAGCTTATAGTCCAGAGAAGAAATGTCAGTTTGGTTTACCAACGAGTTTGTCTGGAGAGCTGGCAGCGACAGTCAATAAAAATACCGAGGATATGAATAAAGGTGATATTTATGATAAGGGTCAAGCAGCCACAAATGTTACACATTTTGTGTCAAAGATTGTACTGTCACAAATGGATCAAGATAGGGTGGTGGCTTTACTGCCACATGTGATAAGTCACAGAAATGTGGTAGATGCCTTGATTGATAAGCTAGTCTATTCAGATAAGGATGTGAGCCAGATGATGGCGATTCTGGTCTATAACTTGCGGGACGAAAGAGATCAAGAGAGGATTGAGAATATATGTCATATTCTTCATAGGCTGGTTCACATAGGACAAAATCCGCATCCAGCATTGATGGCGGCGGTGGAGTCAAGTGATACCCGAGCTGTGAGAATATGTCTGCAGTCAGATAAATTGGATCTTACCCAAGAGTACGAGCAGGGGCAAGAGTATGTGAGAGTGCAGGCGCCAGAGATGCCTGGTGAACAAGAACTCTCCAATACAGCACCAAGACTCTACCCAAGTATTGATGATTTAGCACCTTCAGCCCCACCACTTGATAAGTCAGTACGTCCAAAGGTTAATTGTATTCGGCGTGCATTGGAATTAGAAAAAGGTATAGACAAGCAGACTATTAGAGATGCAAGCGCAATTAGCCACCTTCTTCTTCTCAAGTATCCACCAAATGATATAGATGTAATGCTTAGAAGTGTGTTTCATGAAGAAAGTACTGAATTCAAGTATTATAGTCAGTTACAGCTCAATGCAGAGCCGCAAGAGAAAAAAGATCAAGAAGATATGGCTGCAGAGTTTAAGGCGTTTCTTGAAAAAAGACAAGCTGATGATGACTTGACAGATGAAGACAAACAAACGTTGATAAGATTGTTGAGGACATATGGTACAGAGCAAGTGAGCCCGATTAGGGGATATGGTGGTATGAATGTACTGGGTATGGCTTGTAAGTCAGGAGATTGGCTTGTTGTCAAATTTTTGAGTTGGTTTATGGATATATATAGAGTTAACCCATTACAGCAAACAGCTTTATTTGCCTCAATGAAACATCAAACATTATTTCAAGAATTAAGCACATTCATGTCTGTGCTGAATCTAGATGATCAAGGAAGATCTGTATTGCATCAAGCGGCGATTGGAGGGAATGCTGAGCAGATCAAGTATGTGATGGAGAGTTATCTTGCACAACGTGGAGATATCAATGTCAAAGATATGTATGGCAAGAGTGCTTTAGACTATGTCAGAGATAGAGGCGCGGCATTTAGAGATGTCTGTAATGATATGATAGCCAGAAATGCTGTTGTAACAGGAACATCATCATTTTTTGGCAGCAGGATAGGACAAGATCAAGGGAAGTTATTCGGCTTGATTGGTAGCAATAAAGACATCACATTTGATGAAATCCCAGAAGAGCTGAGAAAATACCTAAATACATCAAACAGTTCAGGGGAGTATCCATTTTATTTGGCAGTAAAAAACAACAACAAACAATTGGTGGGTGAGATGCTAGAAAATGATGTCCAATGCCAGTTTCAAGCAGGTAAAATTGCAATACATCTTGCTGCAGAGATGGGATATAAGGATATTTTGCAGAAGATGTTAAATAAAGAAACTGGCATAAGAAAGTTGAATCCACTTGAACAGAATAAAGATGGCCATACAGCACTCAGTTATGCATTATATCATCCAAATTGTGTGGACTTGTTGCTGAAGAGCAGTCCAGGGCTCATTGATATGATTGACAATGAGGGCAGGGGGGTGTTGTGTCAGTATATGCAATCATGGTCAGACATGCAGCGTCACCCACGTACATCCTCTATGGAAATACACAGTCATCTCAAAAAATCAATAACATCTTTGATAAATGCGATACAAAAACATGATCAGGGGAGCAGATATTTCTTATTGCTGGGAAGTCATGACGAACATGACAATGTAGAGATTGCTTTGCAGGGGGGTGATAAAGAGATACTGAAATCATTGACTAAGGCATTGGACTTGTGTGATCTCAAAATAGACCAAAAGATCATGAATAAAATATGGTGTGGAGAGAGTGAGCGTATTAGTGAGCAAGACAAGAAGGAGCTCAAAGAACAGGGATTAAATCGCCTTTTATACGGAGGACAAAGCATACTACATTGTCTGGCGAGGGCAGGTCACATAGAGTTATTAGAATCCGTGAATCAGAATGCGGATGTAGACTACACCAAAGAAGATAATCAAGGAAGGTTGGCGATAGAGTGCACGACAAATATCCGCGTAGCTTATGATTTATTAAGATTTGCCTGTGAAAAGGAGAAGGAAATTGGTCAACAGATGAAAGACAGGATGCTGAAAGCAGCATTGTCATGTGGTGACCCCAGCACGTTGATGACTTATGTGCTGGCTAAGAAAAAAGATGATGATAAGCCACCAACAAATAATGAGAAGTGGTTGTATGAAAGATTACAAGAAAAAAATGCGACACTTTTCTTAGACTATACAGACGCAGCTAAGGGTTCGATACTGGCTGGTATTTATGGCGCTATTACGGGTGTAAAAGCAAACCCTAGAATGTTTGATACATTCAAGATAAAATATTTGGATAGTCATATTTTAGGTGTCAATCAGACATTTATTAAAAATGGGAAAGCAAATACGTTAGCCCATGTTGTAGCCAGTAATAAAGTCGTATTAAATAAAATAGATAAAGAGTTAGACAAGCACAAACGTGTGGGAGGGAAAACAGTATATGATGTGGCCAAAATACACAGTAGAGACGATGTATCTCAATATAAACCATCAATAAGATCACAGCTGAGTTACGGGTTACGTAGTGTAGGAAAAGTGGTGAAGAGAGTCTTTGGTATAAAGACAAAGCGAGAGCACGAGGCATTGAATATAGAAAAAATAGCGGCTGACCCTGTATCAAGCCAGCATGTGGGCAGGAAGAAAAAAGAAGTGCCTGTAGCCAAAGAGAAGCAAGGAATGTTCAGCAGAGTCAAGAGGCTTTTTAGTTTAGGAAGGTAATGGAGTAAATCTGATAGGGACAAGTAGGCCAAGGAATACAAGAGTGCAATAGCTTCATAGAGCATATTCGTGAGACCATTGAATCTATAACACCATAGTTCATGAATGAATGACAATATAGGCCTCATCCCGTCTCACTGCATAGAGATATTTAAGTAATTGAAAAATAATTAAATATTAAAAAAAGAACATATTGATAGTATGCCGATTATAACAGTCTTAGAAGAAGAAGGTCCTAAACATGACAGCATTAATAGATGCAGCCAAGAATGGGAACATAAATATAGTGGAGGCGTTATTGGCGAAGGGTGCAGAGTTCAAAGGTGTGAAGATACAAGGCGATCCAATTCTTGTATGGGCAGCAAAAAATAGATATTCAGATATAGTGAAGGTGTTATTGAAGAAAGGTGCAAAAAGTGTGTATTTCCATGAACAGGATTGTTTGAAAATGCAAAAAATGGCTTTTTGGCGAAGCACACTAGAGAGATAAGTGGCTAATCGCTTTTTCAGTTAGTTGTCTGCCTCGAGGTGTTCGTATAATAAGTCCTGTTTGCAGCAAATAGGGTTCGACTACATCTTCTATAGTGCCTTTATCCTCACCCAAAGTAGCAGCAAGAGACTCAATCCCTACGGGACCACCATCAAACTGATCCATCATAATACGCATCATCTGCCTATCTACTTCATCCAGGCCAAGTGGATCAACTTGCAAAATTGATAGAGCTTTATCTGCAATATCTTGACTGATAGCAGTTTCATTGACTTGGGCGTAATCAATGACTCTTTTTAGCAATCGATTGGCTATACGGGGTGTTCCACGAGAACGACGGGCTATTTCCATAGCGCCCTGGTGGGATAGATCGTACTCTCCTAAAATCTGATTAGAGCGTTTGACTATTTGTATCAGTTCTCCCTCGTTATAAAGCATGAGCCGTTGTACAATTCCAAACCTGTCTCTTAGGGGGGATGTTAACAATCCTGCACGTGTAGTTGCACCTACTAGAGTAAATTGGGGCAAATCAATCTTGATTGATTTAGCAGATGTTCCTTCCCCAATAACGAGATCAAGTTGATAATCTTCCATAGCAGGGTAAAGAATTTCCTCAACAGCTGCATGCAAACGGTGTATTTCATCTATAAACAGCACATCACCATCAGAGAGGTTTGTGAGTATTGCAGCAAGATCACCCGCCTTATCAAGAATAGGCCCAGATGTTTGTTTGAGTGAAGACCCCATTTCTTGAGCAATAATGTGAGCTAGAGTAGTCTTACCAAGTCCAGGTGGGCCAAACAATAAAACGTGGTCCATGGCTTGCTGACGTTGTCGTGCTGCTTTGATGAAAATTCGCATTTGCTCTTTCACTTGCTCTTGGCCAATGTACTCATCAAGTGTTTTTGGTCTGATCGCTAAGCGATCGATGTCACAGGGACGTGTCTCTCCTGTGCAAATACGGTCTACTTCAATCATCTCTCCCCTCCTTTATGACGACAGTTTAGCTAATGTCTGCCTAATGATTTCTTCGGTTGAGGCAGATGAGCAGCTTTGCAAGGCTTGTTTGATCTGATTCTCTTTATACCCCAATGAGATCAGTGCATCAATGGCATCTCGTTTGCTGGAAGAGATAGAAGAGCTACTGGTTACAGGGAAATCACCGAGATAGCCTTTTAGTTGAACTAAAAGTTTTTCTGCCATACGTGGTCCGATGCCCTTGATGCTTTTCATCATATCCAGGCGTTCTGTTTGTACTATCATAGCAATATCCTGAGGCTTGTAGCTATCAATGATACTGCAAGCTAACTTGGGGCCAACTTGATTGGCTTTGATGAGGATACGAAAAATATCGCGTTCATGTCTATCTAAGAAGCCAAAAAGCATGTGTGCATCTTCGCGAACTACAAAATGTGTGTAGATTCGTTGGTTTGAGTGCATAGGCAGTGATGTCGCAATACGAGTAGGCATATAGATGTCATAGCCTATTGCACCTGTCATGACAGTACAGATGTTGTCTGATACGTCAATGCATGTGCCTTCGATGATACTGATCATAGAGTTATTCCATCAAGATACACACAAACTAGCACGATCGGTACGTGGCTGCAATCTGTGACTGTTTATTATGCATGATGCTATAGAAGAATAGTTATGTTTTTTGTAGGTATGCTGGCAAAGGACTCTGTGCTTGCGTATTTTGTTGAGGCTTATGACGAAGCGACAGCCACCAGTCCATACTCAAAGTCCAAAAGAGAACAGCAATAAGGAAAAGGACTTTAAAGAACGCAGACCTTGCTTTTTTTCTCTCAAGAGGGGGTTTGGCAAGTTGTTGGCATTGATTTTGGATGATGGCCATAGAAATGCAAATGAGTAATTGTATGGTTTGCTGCTGCACGAGAAGAACAGCTACACCGGCCAGTGGAATAAGAATATTATAGAAAGGGACGTCGCCTTTTGTTGACCGGCCATTAATATCCCCACTTTGATAAGCTAGGAGAATCACTGTGTATATAATAAGAACGTGGGTTAAGCTTTGGTACCATACTTGGAGTGCCCCAAGAGCTATCAGTGGTAAAAGAGTGATGAGTCCATTCTTACTTTTTGCTTTCATCTGATTTTGTCTCCAACAGGTGTTTCTTAGCTAACACATCTTTCCATTGATCTGCATCAGCGGGCGGTTCAGTCTTTTTATCGATCACAGGCCAAATGCGGCTCATGTCTTCATTGATTTGCAGAAATTCTTGTTGGTCTTTAGGCAGTTCAAAATCAGGGTATATGGCATCAACAGGGCATTCTGATACACACAAGTTGCAATCGATGCATTCTTCCGGATTGATTACTAGCATATTGGGTCCGGCATGAAAGCAGTCCACAGGACATGATTCAATACAATCCATATATTTGCAGCGTATACACCGCTCTGTCACCACGTAAGCCATTTGGTTGATATTTTTATGAATTGATTCAATCATATCACAATTATAGCTGTGTTGCCAGTCAGATTGACAGGGGGTTTAGCAAACAGCTTGTTTGACAATAAATAGAGAAAATCCATTGAATTAAATGGGAATTAGTATAGAATATGAAGATCCATAAATGTGTCTTAAATGAAAAGCAAGTCAATTAAAATCAGAGGGGCTCGCACCCATAACCTTAAAAACTTAAATGTAGATATTCCACGTGATGAACTGGTTGTGATTACTGGTTTGTCTGGATCAGGAAAGTCATCTTTGGCTTTTGATACGTTGTATGCGGAAGGTCAGCGTCGCTATGTTGAGTCATTATCGACATATGCTAGGCAATTTTTATCGATGATGGATAAACCAGATGTGGATTTAATTGAAGGCTTATCTCCGGCTATTTCTATTGAACAGAAATCTGTGAGCCACAATCCGCGCTCCACAGTGGGTACGATTACAGAGGTGTATGATTATTTGCGTTTATTATTCGCACGTATAGGCCAGCCTCGGTGTCCAGAACATGGGACCTCACTGAAGGCGCAAACAGTCAGCCAAATTGTTGATAATGTCTTAGACCTTCCAAAGAAAAGTAAAATCATGTTGCTCGCTCCTTGTGTGCGTGATAAAAAAGGCGGCCACGAAGCTGTTTTGACCAAATGCCGCCAACAAGGATTCATTCGTCTGCGGGTAGATGGTGAAGCGACTCACTTGGATGATGTTGCCGAATTAAACCCAAAAACAAAACATTCCATTGATGTGGTGGTGGACCGCCTCAAAGTGGATGTCTCCCATGCACAACGGTTAGCCGAGTCGATAGAAACAGCTGTGGATTTAGCTGATGGTTTAGTTGTTGTGGCATCTATGGATGATGAATTTCCTGAAAAGTTGTTTTCAACAAAGTATGCGTGTATGCAATGCGGTTATTCACTGGCCATTCTAGAGCCAAAACTATTTTCATTTAACAGCCCTACAGGGGCGTGTCAGCATTGTGATGGGATTGGGGTTCAGCGTTTAATACACCCAGACAAGCTTATCATTAACCCTCAGATTTCATTGGCAGGAGGAGCGATTTATCTTTGGGACAGGCACCATACTTACTACTACCAGCTGCTGCAATCATTGGCAAATCACTATGGGTTTAATATAGAAGAATCATGGGAGAGTCTTAGATCAGAATTGCAACAGATTCTTTTGTATGGCTCTGGGCAAGAGAAAATAGAGTTTCATTACCAGAATAGTAAAAAGCGGATGATTATTCGTAAAAAGCCATTTGAAGGCATTATCCCAGCATTGGAAAGGCGTTACCACGAAACTGAATCTGCACAAATTAAAGATGATTTAGTTAAATTATTTGAGCACCGTTCATGTCAGCACTGTCATGGATCAAGACTGAACGAATCGGCACGTCACGTCTATATTGATGAGCGAAATATTGATGATATATGCCGATTGTCTATCCGTGAAGCGTGTGCTTATTTCACCCAATTGTCACTCAATAAAACAGAGATGCAAATTGGCGAACGCATACTCAAAGAGATCAACGACAGGCTGCATTTTTTAGTGAGTGTGGGGCTGGATTATTTGTCACTTAACCGTCAAGCAGAGACATTGTCAGGAGGGGAAGCGCAGCGGATTAGGCTAGCCAGTCAGATCGGTTCTGGTTTGCAAGGGGTCATGTATGTTTTAGATGAACCGTCCATTGGTTTGCATCAGCGTGACAACCAGCGCTTATTGGATACGCTCTTTCATCTGCGTGATTTAGGCAATAGTGTGATTGTTGTAGAACACGATGAGGATACGATTAAGCAGGCAGATCATGTGATTGATATTGGTCCGGGTGCAGGGGTTCATGGGGGGCAAGTTATTGTGCAAGGGAAGCCAGATGAGATTGCGCAGCACCCTCAGTCCTTGACAGGTCAGTATTTGAGTGGTCAAAAGCAGATTGACGTGCCAAGCAAGCGGCTAAAGGCGCAAGAAAACAAGTGGCTGACTATCACAGGGGCAAGTTGCCATAACTTGCAAAAGGTAACTGCGCGCTTTCCGGTGGGTGTCATGACAGTGGTCACAGGGGTTTCTGGCTCAGGGAAATCAAGCTTAGTGAATGACACTTTATTGCCTTATTTACACAATCATTGCCGTATGGGAAATCCTATGACCCAAGGGGAAATGAGCGCATGCACTGGGCATGAGTTTATTGATAAGATCATTAGTATTGATCAAAACCCAATTGGACGTACACCACGCTCTAACCCTGCTACATACACAGGGATTTTCACACATATCAGGGATATTTTTTCACAAGTTCAAGAGTCACGGGAACGTGGTTATAAGCCTGGTAGGTTTTCGTTTAATGTGAGAGGGGGGCGTTGCGCGTCCTGTGAAGGGGATGGGCTTATTAAGGTTGAGATGCACTTTCTTGCCGATGTCTATGTTTTGTGTGATCAATGCCATGGCAAGCGGTACAATAGGGAAACATTGACTGTGTTATACAAAGGAAAATCCATTGCGGATGTATTGGAGATGACCGTGTTGGAAGCTCTGGAGTTTTTTTCAGCTATTCCCAGTATTTCCCGCCGTTGTGAAACTCTTAATGATGTGGGTCTTGGTTATATTCAGCTAGGCCAAAGCGCCACAACATTGTCCGGTGGTGAGGCGCAACGCATTAAATTGGCTAAAGAACTTAGCAAACGACCCAGTGGTCAAACGATGTATATTTTAGATGAGCCGACAACAGGGCTGCACTTTGCTGATGTGAAGCAGTTGTTGCAGGTTCTCAAGAGGCTCCGTGATCTTGGCAATACAGTGATAGTGATAGAGCATCACTTAGATGTCATCAAATCAGCAGACTGGGTTATTGATATGGGCCCTGAAGGCGGCGATGGGGGTGGCCAAGTGGTTGCAGCAGGCTTTCCTGAAGACATATGTCAGATTGATGGGTCGTATACTGGGGAGTTTCTTAAATCACTTTTGCCCGTGACTTGTACATGAGCTGATGCGGTTCCTGTTTTGTTTATAAATGAAGAATCACTCGTTGATCTCTGCACGAGTTAAGTCACTCATAGTGTGTTGTGTGTTTGTATCATGGTTGAGCAGCAATGTAGGACAGCGGCGTGTTATCACATCGGGGTATAGCAGGAGGATGAGGAGGTAGGTGATTGCCATTTGGGTCCAAGCCACAGTAATAAGACAGGCAACAATATCAGCACCATCAAAGCAGCAGAGAATAATCCACCACAAAGAGCAGCGACCATAGGCTTTAAATAAGCTGCTTGCACAGACGTTTCTGTCAGCAAGGGAAGCAGTGCTAAAATCGTTGTAATCGTTGTGAGAAACATCGCTCGAAAGCGGTCTTCAACAGCTGAGATTACTGCTGATTTGATAGTCATTTTCTTATAAAATTCACTAAAGCGCAATACCAGTAAAATAGCGTTATTAACAACGATTCCAGCTAAGCCAAAAAAGCCAAAAAAGGATAACAGTGTGATAGGAAGATCAAGAAATTTATGAAACCATAAGCCACCAATGAGGCCAAAAGGGATGCTAAGCATAATGATGATGGGCCAGAAAAGTGAGCTTGTGACCCATGCAACAACGAGAAATATCAAGACCAAGCCTAGTAGAACACTCCATTTAAGGGAAGCAAAAGTTTCATCTTGATAGCGGTCTTGCTCTGAAAAAGAGAGAGAGATTTCTGGGTGAGATGGCAACCAAGAATTTTGTGTCCAATGTTTGAGAGTGTTTGATTGTATGATGTTTTTATCAAGTGATGCCTCAATGGCAAAGACTAATCGGCCATTATATGACTGAATGGCTCCGCGATTGCTTTCTGGGGTGATATTCACTAAATCATGTAAGCTTAGCGGGGCTGTTTTGTGATGAATTCGCAGATTATTCAATGCTTTTGTTAGGGGAAGTCTCTCTAGCAAGCGGACCTTGATGTCCATGGTTCCCCAATCAGGGTCATTGAGTTGTTGAATGGTGATGCCACTCATGGCCGCAAGGACTTCAGAGGTGAGCTGTTGATAAGAGAAACCAAAGTGTTGTGCTAGCTGATTGGGGGTGACAACCCAGCTGTCGTTTAGTTTAGGGAGTGTTTCACGGATATTATAGACGCCTTTTTTTAGATTTAATTGATTGATCAAGTCAGTTGAAGCGTGCTCCAATTTTGTGGCGTTATCACCAAGGAGCATGACATAGTAGTCTTTAGAAGGGGGACCTCCACGGGGAGTTTCAATCAAAATGTCGCGTATTCCAGCAATAGGCCTCATTGCATTTTGCCAACGTTGCATTAATTCAGCATTACTGATATGGCGTGAGTCTGGCTCTGTGAGTTCAAGGAATATGGTGGCTTGTAAATGTGAGCCAACACGGCTGTTAGTCGGTGGCTGGTTGCTACGAATTGCTTCGTTAAAGACAGGGACAGCATGCTTGACTACAGATTTTTTATTGGCAGTGGTTGATTGGGCCAGAGAGACGATGGTTTTGACGATTTCATCCTTCTTCTCTGGGGAGAGATCGGGTTGGAAATGGGTGGTGATGGCCATATTGCTTTGATCAGGTTGCGGGAAAAAATCAAATTTGACTCTTCCAGTACTCATCAAAACCATAGTCAATACGACAATTGTGCTGAATAAAGCAATGACTTGATAGGGTCTATCGAGAATAAATGGCAGTGTTTTTCCGCAAAAGTATTGTTTCATTGTCGAAAAGGAGTGTTGTGTTTTTTCAAGTAGAGCGAAAGTAGAGGGGGGTGTCTTTTGACAGGCTTGTTTCATATGGGATGGCAAAATAAAAAAGCATTCAATTAATGAAGCAATAATGACCGCAATTGCAGTAATGGGGATTATACGAAGGACATCTCCCATTAAGCCGTCTAAAATAAGCAGTGGAAAAAAAGCCCCTATAGTTGTCATAGAAGAAGCCATGATGGGCCGTATCATGCTGTGTGCTCCTGAGATAGCGGCGGCAGTAGAACTCTGGCCGCTTTGATAGCGTGCATAAATGTGTTCAGCGACAACAACTGTATCATCCACTACAATGCCGAGGCACATAATCAGGCTGAACATGGAGATCATATTAATGCTTTCACCAATAAGATAAAGCATCAGTCCTGATGCAGCTAGAGAGATAGGAATTGCCATAGCCACCCAAACAGCAATACGAAGCTGCAAGAGTAAAAAGAGGCAGAGGAGAATCAATATGAATCCTTGTATGCCATTTTTAGTCAGGACGTCGATACGGTCTTTTATAAGATGCCACCGTTGGTCTATCAGTGTCCAAGAAAGTGAAGCGGGCAAAGATTTTGATATTTTAGATAAGTAGACATCGAGTTTTTTAGCTGAGGCTAAAGCATCAGAGTCTTGTGTGCGTTTAATTTGCATCATACTTCCATAATGACCGTTAACACGAATATAGGAGCTTTGAGTGCTTGGTTGTATACTGCTATAAAAGGGAGCTTTTATCCCAGACACAGTGGTTTGCGAGAGGGTTTCTTTTAATCGCTCAAGAGGCTGGTCGACAGAAAATTGGATGGCTTTTTGTGAGCTATCTATGCCCATACTGTAACCTTTCAGTTGGTCGTTATAAACATCGGCTACTTGTGCCAATGTGAGTTGATGGCGATGTAACCAGCTCAGTGGAACGTTGATTACCGTATCAAGTCGAGGGACGCCAATAAGGTCCACTTGACCAATTTGTGCTTGTTCTATGGCCCTTTTGATTTTCTGGCTATGGTAGACAGTATCGATGGGCGTGTCAAAGCCTTGCCAAAATAGTTTGGCAACCGGCTCGTACATAGTCCATTCATTGATGTATGGACCCTTTGCATTTTGAGGCAGTTTGATTCCGTTGAGTAAACGCTGGGTATCTTGATAGCGTTGGCGTATGTCAGCTTGTTGATTGAATTCAAGAGAAACAGTTGATCTGCCATTAATAGACATAGATTTGATATAGCGTAAATCGGGGAGTTGGCTTAATCTGCTTTGGAATGGTTTGGTAATGTGTTCATATATCCCACTGTGGGTGGTTCCTGGCCAGTTTGTCTGGACAACCAAGATATTGATGGGAAAGTTGGGCAAGAACTGGACATTGATTTGGCTCAAACCAAATGCCCCACAAAACAGGATCAATGTCATTAGAAGGTCGGCAACAAGCTTTTGTTGTACAAACCAAGCAATGAGCCCTCGGTTCATCGGATCACCTTAACACGCAGTCCTTCTTTGGGTCCTAAAATAGTTTTATCAAGCATTTGAGCGCCTTGGGGGACTCCACTGATGATGAATTGACCATTGTTCTCATCTGATTCAGCTAGCACAGTGATAGGAACGCCTCTAAGCTCCTCATCAATTACAATGTATATTTGTCCATTCGATACCAGGGTTTTTGGGACAATGATGCTGTTGTTAATAGGCTGGAGTGTTAGTTTGACTTTGACAGACTCACCGGGCGATGGCTTGAAGTTGGTAGGCGTTGACCAGAGTAGACTTGGTTGTTTGCCTATTTGCTGATGCAGCATTTGGCCATTTTTAAGTGAGAGGTTGTTTGTAGAGGCCGTAAAATGGTTTTTTTTCAGTATCTGGTATTGCTGGAATGTCAGGGGGGCTTCTAGTTCAGTAGCAAAGCTTTGCAAGTGGCATAGAGGCTCATTGACATTTACAAAAGCATTTTCTCGGACATATATTTGTTCAACCCGGCCATCAAAGTAAGATTTGATATGGCTTTTAGATAGGTTGTCTTGTGTATTGGCTATATCAGTGAGCACTTGCTGGTGAACAGTGGTTGACTCATCCATTTGACGTTTAAGCTGCAGCAGCTGGGATTCCTCTTTCAGGAGTAGTTTGCCTTGCTCAAGTATATGCGTGTGGATATCTTCTAATTTTTGGAGTGAGACAAGGTTTTCATCATAGAGTTTTTTATATCTTTTAGCTTTTTTGTCACTTAAGTCAATCAGTTTTTTATGTTGGCTGATAATTTGATTTTGATGTTTGTACTGTTGTGATAAATTGAATGAGAGCTTTTTTTGTTTTTCAAGCTGTTGGCCGAGGAGTTTCAATTGCCGTTCAAGTGTCTGAGTAGACAGTTTCATTATTATCTGGCCTTTGTTCACTCTATCGCCTTGTTTGACATAGATGGCTTCAATATTCTCAGCTAAAGGGCTGTCAACGTCGGTTGCTTGGTGATCAATGACTTTTGCAAGTATGTGGATGGCCGGTGAGTGAGTTTTATATACAGCAGTAGTTACAGTTATTTCCTGTCTAGGCAGGCTTGATACAGATGATTGGGTCTGTTGAGGGGCAAGTAGCCAATAAGCAACCAGCAACATCAGGATTGCAGAAAGAATACTTAAGCTGTAATTTTTGATATGACGCATTTTCTATCCATGAATATACTACTATCTTAGCTTATAAAATCAAACTAGCAAAGACATTCTGTTATCTGCTTGAAGTAGCAGTATCAGAGGGCCTTGCTGTGTGTGGGGGGAGTCTCACTATTATTTCCAAATATAAAGCCTAGACTCTTTAGATATTTTCGACATTTTTGTGCACAAGAAGGCAAGGCTCTCATACCGGGAGGATTAATCCTAGGTAAACTAAAATAACTTCTGAGAGGCTTGTGAACGGATGAAAAACATGGCTGGAGTGTTAAGCTGATTAAAGATACTGCCGTATTGATGACATTGCCTACTTCAATTAACAACAATGTTGTATACAGTAGAAAGGCCTTTGGGACTGAGGGTGTATGTTCATCAGCTGCATGCGATAAACCAAGTGGTCTTATTATCACATTGATGCAGGATTCCATTAATGTATCTAAAGCTTTGAAGGCATTACTAAAGACAGTCAATAGTGTGCTAGCAAAGTTACGTAGTTGTCTAGCCAGATAGCAGACAGGCTTTTCTGAGTACTTGTATATATTGTGGGCTACGATTTTCAAAAAATGCAGAGAAGATTTAGTCTTTTTTTCATCTATAAAAGAGCATATCGACATAAGAAAATGTATGTGTGCTATTTTCTTCAACACAGTTGTTTCAGTACCAGTTGAGAGTTCTTCTGGCGTCAGGTGGCTCTGTAGGAAGGGGTTAATATGCGTATTGCATGAATTCTCTGAAGAAAAACATGTTTGTTTGTTAACCAGGCCCATGCATAAACCATAGCAGAAATCCTACCAGGGACCGCATCCTTAGCTTGCTTCAGTAGTTCTTGGAGCTGCTGTTTTACTGCCTTAGGTAGGTTACTCATTTGTTTTATGAGCTGCTGTCGTGCTGCCTGAGGTATGGATTTTATTTCGAAAAATATTTTTTCCTTATCTGAAGAAGGGAATGTGTTTTCTACCCAACCTTTGATGTGGTCATTTGGAGTTTTATCTGTATCAGCATTTTGAAAATACTGAATTAGTGACTCGGGTGTTGTTTTCAATATTTTATAAGTTATATTGCATGTTTCTTTGACCTTCATAGCAATAGAGTTAATCTGTTTACGGTCATTTGTAGGCATGACGTCTTGTATGCTAGAAATGAGGTTATTTGAAATGAGATCATCTGTTGGGTCTAGGGCGTATTTGAAAACTATTTGGGCAATACTATCAGTGTCAATTTCCTCATGTTTCAAAATTTGTTCATTAGGGTCCTCTGCAAGTTGGTAGTGTGATATGAGGTTGGCTAGTCCACAAACAATAAAATATAGTGTAATGAGTGGCCAGGGATAGTCTGCAGCTATTCCACCAAGTCTCATTAATAGTGTCCTCTGCATGAAATAGAAGTGTCGAGTACAATAGAGGTATCTAGCAGAAGTCATGCCTTTAATTATGCAGCGAATAAAAAATATAAACGCTTTGTTTTGTTTTTCAAGAATTTCAAAAGCTGTCTGAGAATTGCCATTTGTTATTATTCTTTCTAGGGCCTGAAGTTGTAAGTTAACGGTTTCAGATTCAAAAGTAGGGTGGAAAAGTGTGTTGGCTAATTGCGTTCTTTCAGTAGTAGCTGTTTCTGTGAAATGTTGCATGAATGGTAGGGGGGTTATAAAGGGGTAACCTTTACTAGCTATATGCATTGTCCCGGCTACTCGTTTTAATTCTAACTGTATTTTGTTAATTTCACCAAGTCCATCAGTCATAATAGAGCCGTCATGACGACGGAAATGTGGACAGTCTTGATTTGATTGAGAGCGCTCTAAGGACGTGATGGATGTAAGAAGTTTTCTGGGATCAGTAGGAAAGGGGGGGGGTATGCCCTCCTAGTTGAGATATGTTCCTGTACGCACACAAACTAATCCCAGGTTCTGCTAGCTGCTCCGTATGAGTCAGTAGTGACATCTCCGTCTTTGAAAATATTTTCGAGAATAGGTTTTGCTTGAATTGAGTCCAATAATTGTATTTGAAATGAGCTACGCCCATGACATCACCTGTGTCATGATTTATGTCGTAATGGACTAGTATATGCCACCGTAGGTCTTTTAGACAATCAGCCGCTATGTTAGTTTCCTTTTCCTTCAGCACACTGTATGTGTTGAATGGGTTAAGTCCTAGAGCGATTAAGGATTGATACTTCGCGATTAAGGAGTCGGACGAAGATGTATGATCTTCAAATAATGCCTCAGTTAAACGATTGAGGTCGTCTTTGCTAATTAGTGCGGAGAAAAGAAATAAAGACTCTTTTTTAAGTTCTTCGATATATGGATGAGGGGACTCTATGCTATTCAGAGTATTATTAAACTCTGTCCAGTCTGTCCAGGATAAATCTGAGAGGGAGGTTTTGAGATGATCAAAGTACGCAAGATAGCATGTGTGATTTTCTGGTTCAGTCGATAATAGTGTTTTTAGTTTAGGTGTATCCATAGTGGGTCTCTCTAATATTTTACGGGTGTAGAAAATATACTCACGCACCATTTTGCAGATATTAAAGGGTCATGTCAAGTTAATTAGTTGATTTATAGCATGTTCATGTTTCCCTTTTTTGCTACCAATGGTGATATTAA
>CAZMRQ010000032.1:0-16110 GCA_964568795.1 uncultured Gammaproteobacteria bacterium
TATAACACATGACACAGATGTTGGACCAAATATCTGAATACATACATATATATCAAGCACTTAGATGAATTTGAATTGATTCAGGAGAAAGTGACTTATGGCAGACAACTTGTTGCATGCATTCAACTTGTCTTTCTGTCAAGCACCACCTGAGCCGATAATACACTATACTACAATATATATTTTACCAACACGACACAATTCACACGACTCATCTGCCTATACACCAAGATTGCGCGCTGGTGGGAAAAAAAGACTCCATACTCTGTCTAGGAGACCATCACCTTCTTGCACTGAGTCATCTAGTCTCTGTAGCCTCTGTTCTTGTTCTTGCCTATGCTGCTCATTTCTTTTGGCAACAAGCCCACTAAAGATTTGAGCTGTTTTACCACCATGAATAGGAGATCGCATAAACTCAGATCCTCGACTAAACATACCGCTTGGAAACATATCACGAATTTTAGTAACATTTAGATCAATTTCTCTATTGAGTTGAGAAATAGATTTTACAGAATCCTTCAAAGTCCGAATCCTTTCGTTTTGATTGGAGTACCAATTAGGATCTTTATCATATGCTTTCCTTCCCAAAGATCCCACATACTGATAAGCAGAAATAAAAGATTTCTTAGAAGCATCATCCCATGGCATTCGCAACACTGAATACCCATATTTGTCCCTGTTTGCATTGGCGAAAGCAATTTTATGATTACTGGGCAATCCTAAATTAAGTATTTTACACCACAGCTTGAGCATATGCCACATAGGCAACACAGTCACTACAGCGAGGATGCAGTAATTCATCTGAATAACCATTAATGCTGAACTCAGTGCCACTACGGTTCCCTGTCTAGAGTATTCTCTAACTTTAGACATTAATGAGCCTATTTCATTTAGAGACTTTTGCACCTCGCCAATATACTCAATAAGTTTTCTATCACCAACCACAAGGCGCTGTATTTGATTATCTTTAATATTCACCTGTCTCACTACTTCTCCAAAACAGTTTAAAAAATTGACCAATGTCGGAACATAGTCCTTATAGTCTCCTCTAAAATCCAAATGTTGCAGCGATTTGACTAAAGCAGCAGGACTTTCAGGGCGGTTTGCCAAACTCTGACTCAGGGCTTTAAATATAGGTTCATCGAATGTAGCAAATAGTTTCTCACTATAATCAGCACGTCCAATCGCCTGTATCAATTCGTTTAAATCATTTTGCATCTCTTTTTTTTCTTGTTTATTCACTGCCATAATCCCACCTTTTTTTGTTCTTCATAGCCATGTATAACACATGACACAGATGTTGGACCAAATATCTGAATACATACATATATATCAAGCACTTAGATGAATTTGAATTGATTCAGGAGAAAGTGACTTATGGCAGACAACTTGTTGCATGCATTCAACTTGTCTTTCTGTCAAGCACCACCTGAGCCGATAATACACTATACTACAATATATATTTTACCAACACGACACAATTCACACGACTCATCTGCCTATACACCAAGATTGCGCGCTGGTGGGAAAAAAAGACTCCATACTCTGTCTAGGAGACCATCACCTTCTTGCACTGAGTCATCTAGTCTCTGTAGCCTCTGTTCTTGTTCTTGCCTATGCTGCTCATTTCTTTTGGCAACAAGCCCACTAAAGATTTGAGCTGTTTTACCACCATGAATAGGAGATCGCATAAACTCAGATCCTCGACTAAACATACCGCTTGGAAACATATCACGAATTTTAGTAACATTTAGATCAATTTCTCTATTGAGTTGAGAAATAGATTTTACAGAATCCTTCAAAGTCCGAATCCTTTCGTTTTGATTGGAGTACCAATTAGGATCTTTATCATATGCTTTCCTTCCCAAAGATCCCACATACTGATAAGCAGAAATAAAAGATTTCTTAGAAGCATCATCCCATGGCATTCGCAACACTGAATACCCATATTTGTCCCTGTTTGCATTGGCGAAAGCAATTTTATGATTACTGGGCAATCCTAAATTAAGTATTTTACACCACAGCTTGAGCATATGCCACATAGGCAACACAGTCACTACAGCGAGGATGCAGTAATTTATCTGAATAACCATTAATGCTGATTTCAGTGCCACTACGTTTGCCTGTCTAGAGTATTCTCTAACTTCAGACATTAATGAGCCTATTTCATTTAGAGACTTTTTCACCTCATTAATATACTTCACAATATTTTTATCGCCAACCTTAAGACCAAGTAATTCAGTTGATCTAGCATTGACTTGATCTGTTACCGCTGCAACACACTTAAGAAAATTGCACATTGTGGCAGAATACTCAAAAGAGCTAATATCAGGGTCTAGACTAATACCCGAATTTTTCATCCATTGGACAAACATAGCAGGATCTTTAGGGCAGTCTACAAGACCCTGACCCAGGGCTACAAATAGAGGTCTAACATTCTCATGAAAACTATTATTCTTATCCGCAGCAACATTATACTCACGTACCAATGCATCTAAATCATTTTGCATCTTTCTTTTTTCTTCTTTACTCACTGCCATAATCTCACCTTTTTTTTGTTCTTCAAGCCATGTATAACACATGACACAGATGTTGGACCAAATATCTGAATACATACATATATATCATTCACTTAGATGAATTTGAATTGATTCAGGAGAAGGTGACTTATGGCAGATAACTTGTTGCATGCATTCAATCCACTAATAAATGAAAATTTTAAGATTGATAGAGAAAAATACACCATTAATCACTAATGACTATTCACAGCAGGGCAATGAGCGTTTGACCTAAAAAATACGCCCGCTTTTTTTTCTCTTATTTTGAAGAAATACCGTCACAATCAAGATGATTAGATTAATGCTAAAAACACTTAAATCAAAACCAATATTCTTATACGCTTTTATCTCTCCACCAATAAAGTACGTCGTCAGAATGCCCATACAATGTTGCAACGCCACAAAAACTATTGTTGCTTGTTTAACATGGTTGTGTTGAATAAAATGCTGGATGCCATTCGAGATAATAGTGATTTGAGAAACAACAGCGCCACCCAATAAAAATGCAGCAATAGTCACTAATCTGACGTCAAGAGGATTAGCAGACTGTAAAAAGACAATACAAAGACAAATGAATAGTGACAAGGAAAACATGCCTACATAAAGCATAGGTTTCTTTTTAGTAATAAATCTAAATAACTTCATTAATAAATAAGTGAGCAAAACACCGCCTGCATAAAAATAGGATGTCAGCTCATCAGCATGCAACTTATCAATACCAATTGATTTACCCCACATCGTAATAAAACTTTCACCTATCGACCAATTCATAAAAACTAATGCACAAATAGCAAAGAAAACATAATTCTTACGTAGAGTATAAAAATAATCTTCTTTCTTTATATCGTGCTCTTTATTTTCATGAAGCATTATGTTTTTTGGAAGGAGAAAAGTATAAGCAAGAAAACACAGACCAAGAATCAACCCTCCATAAAAAATCCTCGGACTGCTTGTTGAGACGTGAGCAATAACCCATGAACCGATAATAACCACTAAACTAAATAGAGAAGTGAGATAACTCATATATTCTGGCCCCTTCTCTTTCGTTGCAAAATGATTAATGACATAAATAGATAAAAATAAAAATGTTGCTCTAGCAAACCCTTGAATAAATGAATACACATAAAGATACGAGCCTTTTCCGGTGAATAAAATCATAAAAAATGATAGAACAGTCATTGAGATCATGCCGAGCATTAATGGTCTTAGAGATATTTTCTTGAGCAAGTATGGGGCAAAAAATGGTGACACAAAAGAAACCAAGTAATAGATCGCCTTGAGATTCTCATAGAATGTAATTTCACCGTGCGCATACATATGAGCTTGCAGGCCCACCATATAACCTGAAAAAAGCAAATACTGCAGCACTGCAGCGAAAACAACTGGTGAAATAATGACCGCAGGTGACTCTTTTGTAGTAGCTTGCTTTTCCATAAGATACGTCCATTTAGTAGTGAAATTACTATACACTACATTACTTGTTAACTCAAGCTGTCCCATTAGTAATTAAGGTTTTATTAATGAATAACCCTATTCAAGAAAACAGACTACACCGTCATTAAAAAGCAATGGTTTAACGCTCTAGGTCGGTATTTAGATATGGCCAGGCTGCTATAAGATAAACAGAGAATGAATAGAGACTTAGTAACAATGTCACTAAAATCAGAGTATATTGAACAAGAGCCAACATGGGGGGCAAATCAAGGCCAAATATAATAATACTTAGAATGGTTAAGAATTGAAAGAAAGTCTTACACTTACTAACAAGAATGACATTAAGCCTGTAGCTTTGCCCTGATTTGGCCATCCACTCACGTAATGCTGATACTGCAATTTCTCTCATCGCTAAAATCATCACTAAAGATAGAACAACAATGTCTTGCACACGACTCGCTATCATAATAAGGGAACAAATAACAATCATCTTATCTGCAACAGGATCAAGGAATGCACCAAATCGACTGCCTTGACGAAGATGACGAGCCAAATAGCCATCAAGCCAGTCTGTTATTCCTGCAGCTAAAAAAACAAGACCAGCAGGCAATGGATTGTCCGGGTAAACATAAAAAAGAACCACCATTAATGGCGTAATGGCGATACGAACAAACGTAATATAGGTGGGCAAAGTCATCGTTATTTCTCCTAATCACAATGTAATGCATTGTGTATGCGGATTGCAAGTGATTCGTCCACACCCTTCACAGAAGTTAAATCTTTAACACTTGCCAACTTAAGGCCCTTGAGACCACCAAAACTGGCAATAAGGGTTTTCTCCTTCACAGGTCCTATGCCCTCTATTGCCTGCAAGCTTGATTTTCTCATTTTACTTTGACTCACCTTTCGATGGTATTGCAGCGCAGTATCATGTGCTCTATCTCTTATACGGCATAGCACTGCCTTCGCAGCTGTGCTTAAAAAACTCTGTTGAATCATGCCACGGCTATAATGATAAACTGACTCCTGTCCCCATACTCTATCAGGCCCCTTAGCTAAAGAGTATAGCTGCGTTCTTACAGAAAGACTTTCAGACGCAGAAGCCAGTTGAGCTTCGCCACCATCGATGACAACACAGTCAGGGAAACGATTCGTTACAGACCATCTTTTAGCCAATCGTTGGGACACTTCTTTAATAGCTGACACATCATTGTTAATGTCTTTCAATCGGAATAGCTGCATGCCACGCTTTGATTGAGAGACAAGGTCAATGCTTGCACAGCATGCCACACAATTTGAGCCCTGCATATGGCTGATATCAATAGCAACCAACCATGGCTGTTGCCTCTGAATGCCTAGCTCTGCCAAAACAACTGGCTCAATAACTTGAATCTGTTTCATTCTTACTTTTAGTTTTATTTGAGCTATAAGCAGTTCATACCATTGAGCAAGCTGTTTTTTTGAATACCTATTTACCACGCCATCCGGATCTCCCCAGGCAAGGACTTCACCGTATTGATCAAAAACCACAGTGTCTTTTGCTTTATTGATTCCCTGGCTATGGCGCAGTAAGTATGCTTGATATGCATCCCAATTCTCACTAATACATCCCTCAGAGCTAAAATCATTCACAAATGCAATACAGACACAGCCATTTCTAATAGCCATATAACCCACTGTGACACTTTCATATTGTGGACCAATAATATATACATCGACATCTTCAAATCGCGACCTTACAGTCTGTGCAGACTGAGTCCGCCTAATACTTCGAATAAAGTCTCTGAATGAAGCAGCACTTTTATAATCCCATTGCTCAGCCGCTTGGTTCATCTGCTGAGTTAATTCGTCAATCATTTCTGTGGATCTTCCAGTGAGTATTTTTTTAGCCATAGCGACATTTTCAAGATATTTGTCATGAGATATGTTAGCCACACATGGCGCTGAACAATGACCTATCTGTGCTTTTAAACACCCGCGAGTTCGATGAGAAAATGTTGTATCATCGCATGAGCGTAAACCCAAATATTGATAGAATAATTCACACGTCTGTCTAACAGATTTGACATCCGGATACGGTCCAAAAAAATCATAGTGTTGATGCATTTTTTTAATTTGAGCATATGAACGCCTCACAAGCGTCATACGCGACCACTTTTCTTTAGTAAAAGCGATATATGGGAAAAACTTATTATCTTTCAGAAGAATATTATACGTTGGCCTGAACTTCTTAATTAGATCATGCTCAAGTATAAGAGCCTCTTTCTCGGTGTCTGTGACAATAAAATCGATATAAGCCACGTGTTTGACGAGTGCATGTGTTTTATTATCATGAACCTTAGCCTGAAAATAGGATGAAACACGTCGATTGAGAGAAAGAGCCTTGCCAACATACAACAGTTTGCGTTCCTGATCATAGAACTGATAAACACCTGTTTTTTTAGGAACTGAGTGATACAAGCTCTGAGGGATCATTATTCAGTAAGCAAACTGGCATCAATAAGCTTATGCTTGATAGCCAGCAACGTCAGTTCAACATCGTTTTGTACATCGAGCTTCTCAAAAATTCGGTATCTGTACGAATTCACGGTTTTCGGACTAAGACACAAGTCATCAGCGATTGTCTGTACCTTCTCTCCTTTTACGATCATCAAACAAACTTGCAGTTCGCGTCCTGATAGATTATTGAAAACCATTATATTTCTATCATTATCAAGAGTCTTAAGAGCCATTTGGCGCGCAATCTCCTGGCTAAGATACTTCTGACCTTTATAAACTTGCCTCACAGCAAGCTCTATCTCACTTAACGATGCACCTTTGGTCACATAACCATATGCGCCAGCCTGCAGCAAGCGTGGCGGGAAAAGCTCATCATCACATACTGTGACTACAATAACTTTTGCCGTTGGGCACAACCGTTGACAACGCTTAGTAGCCTCTAAGCCACCAATGCCCGGCATTTGAACATCCATAAGCACGATATCTGGCTTTTTTCTTTGAATAAGATTGAGACATTCTTCACCCGAGTCCACATCCGCTATAACTGACATACCCTCGCATTTCTCAATCCCCATCCGTAATGCTTCTCTAAAGAGCTTATGATCATCAACAAGCATGACATTGATTTGATTCACAGCAATCTCCTTCCATATTAATTTGAATCCTTTCACGGAGAGACAGGGATTCGAACCCTGGGAGGGCATGAACCCTCAACGGTTTTCAAGACCGCCGCTTTCGACCGCTCAGCCATCTCTCCATTAATACAAGAATAAGGCACAGCGCTGTAAAAATCAAGTAATTATCAGTAATATCTAACAAACGGCACTATCTTGAACAAAAAAATAATGCCTCTTGTCATATATTTCCTAATTACCCCACATTATTTTATACATTGACGTGTTGGATAAAACATTATATCGTAGTGCCAATGGAGTAAGTCATGGATACAACTAAAACAGTTGACAATAGTCAAGGTAGAATCGAATCATACATAACAGTCCTAAAAACGGCTGATCTAAATATAATCGAAAAAAATCTTTCAAGTGATGAGAACGATCGTTGCATCATTCTTGATTTTCAGAATATTGAAAGCAAGCAGAGTGTATTATGGTTTCGTCAGTTAAGGACACTCTACCGACAATACAGATATATAATCATCGGCGTCATAAACAGCTGCATTAATCTAGAACATGCAAAAGCTGCAAATATCAACAGTCTTGATGAAATCGATATCTCACTCACAACAAATACATCGACACATACAAGTAAAGTCGATAGAACAGCTGACCAGCCTCATAAGCAAAGCAACTCAGCTATTATAGTTTATCAGAATATTCGTTCAGGACAGCGTATACAACATCAACAAGATATTGTGATTGTGGGAAATGTGAATCCAGGCGCAGAAGTTATTTCTGGTGGGCATATCCACATTTATGGACAATTAGCGGGTCGAGCACTTGCTGGCATCAATCAGCGAAATGATGCCATCATTTACTGCCAATCACTTTCTGCTGAACTAGTCGCTATTGATAGACATTACCATAGCTCTGACGAGATGCCATCTATTAGACGCCCTGTTTGCATAAATCTCGATAATGAAACACTATCATACAATAAGACTTAAAAATAATCTGACTGACATTCCTCTTGTTCTTGCGATGTTAATATGATACAAAAGAACAATAACATTGAGGTTCATTGTGACCAAAATCATTTGTGTAACGTCTGGAAAAGGTGGCGTTGGAAAAACGACCACATCTGCATCCATTGCTACGGGGCTTGCTCTTAGCGGCTATAAAACATGTGTCATCGATTTCGATGTGGGCTTGCGTAATCTTGATCTAATTATGGGTGTCGAAAGAAGAGTTGTATTTGATATTGTTAATGTCATTAATGATGATGCATCACTTCGACAAGCACTCATTCAAGACAGGAATTGTAAAAACCTACATATACTTCCTGCATCCCAAACACGTGATAAAGATTCATTAACCCTCGAAGGTGTTGAAAAAATACTCAACAATTTAAAAGACAGTCAGTTTGACTTCATTGTTTGCGACTCTCCTGCTGGAATTGAAAAAGGCGCACACATGGCTATGTACTTTGCTGATGTTGCTGTTGTTGTGACAAACCCTGAAATTTCATCTGTACGTGATTCAGATCGTATTCTTGGCCTACTATCGAGCAAAACTAGACGATCAGAGACCGGCGACGCTCCTATACAAGAACACCTTCTTATCACTCGGTACTCCCCCTCTCGCGTTGAATCTGGAGAGATGCTCACAATTGAAGACATCAAGCATATCTTATCAATTCCATTGATCGGTGTTATTCCCGAATCTCAAGCTGTATTGCAATCATCTAACTCAGGAGAACCTGTTATACTTAATGAAAACTCTACCGCAGCACATGCCTATATGGATACAGTAAAAAGGCTGCTTGGTGAAACACAGATACCTCTACGATTCACCAAACCACAAAGGAAAAACTTTTTTAAATCTCTTTTTGGAATGGACAAGGAGTTAGTATGAAGATCTTCGACTGGTTTATAAGACCACAAAAGAATTCTAGCGCACATTTGGCTCGTGAGCGCCTTCAAATAATTATTGCACACCAAAGTGAAGACACACAGCTTATAAAAAAATTAGAGCGTGATATTATAAAAGTTATGTCAAAGTACTTCCCAGGGATCAGCGAAGATCTTGTCAATATACAGCTTGATAGAAACAATGATCACAGTGTCCTTCAACTTGACCTCACAATACCTGAGTCTGAAAAATCATAACTAGAACAATTTTTCAACTAGACGACAAAGGACTGTGTTTGGCTTATAGCTACTTGAGAGAATGAGAAGATCCTCTCTAGCAACAAAGCTGAGCCTCGCCCAATCTTTTTCAGTGACAACAATCATTTTGTGTGAAATAGCCTCAGGAAGGTCAAAGTGTGCATGATCTCTGAACGAAGTGACTGAAAGATCTTTGACTATAGACTGCAAACTAGCATACACCTGATCAGGTTTTGCTACAGCTGTCATAAGGTGATAATGAACTCTATTGACTGTATGATGAATAGAGCGATCAGTTGACTTTTTCAACTGAAAAGAATCGTATTGAAAGCCAGCACACTCATTAGTGAGCAAGTTTTTCACTATCTTGGTGCCCTTGCGTGTAAAAAACAAAGGATATCGTAACGGTCCAAAAGGGATGTACAACCCATTGCCTATTAGCGATGCCGCATCACTCAGCCAGAAAAGGTGATCTGCGAATAAATAAAGAGAACTAAAGCCATCATCGCTAATACACACATCATATTTATTCTCTTTTGTTATATGCTTGTATAATAATGCTTTATCACGACAAACATACACATCTGCAGACAGTGATTTCGCAATAAGACAAGCTTCATCACCTGCAAAATCGGAGGGTAAAGTGGAGTTCACCATACGTGGAGTTGAGGACAACTTCGCTTTATAACCACTTGCTATAATAGCAACCCGTAAACCTTTTTTGATGAGATGTTTGGCAAGCCAAATAACTGTAGGTGTTTTCCCATTGCCCCCGGCAGTAATATTTGAAACAACAATAAGTTTTGGTCCAGCCCTTCCTCGTTGAGAAAACGAACGAAGCAATAAAACTAAGAAAACGCCCAGCAAATACACTGTGGTAAATGGCAGCATCATACACCAAATAACACGATATGGCTGTGCATACCAAATCCAATTAAGACGCGCATAATAACTATTCAACAGTCTCAGCCTCACTCAAGAAACCTGACCTATACGAATCAGATGCAGCCCATAACTCATCATGTTTTCCAGACATACTCACCTGGCCATGATGCAAATAGTGAACACAGTCCATATATTTAAGCAACGACTTGTCATGAGTAACAACTATCACAACCCTATCAGTAGCAATTTCTTGAAGACGTGACATTATTTGATGCGATGTTTGATGATCAACAGCTGAGGTAGGCTCATCTAATAATAAAATGGCTGACTTTTTATAAAGTGCTCGAGCAAGCGCGAGCCTTTGCAATTGTCCCCCAGAAAGGTAACTCTGAGAAGGCCCAAGAACTGTTTTGTCTCCATGCATTAATGTCTTAGTAATATCATCAAGACCACTCATTGCTATAGCATATTTATATTGCTGCGCATTGTAATCTTTCTCTCCAAGGAGCACATTGTATTTAAGAGTACCATCAAATACAGCCACGTCTTGCGAAAGCAATGAGACCGATTGGCGGTAATATTTTAATGCAATATCATGAATCGAGACTCCCCCACATGTAATACTGCCTTTGCAATCTATCAAACGACATAATAGACTTAATAGTGTAGACTTACCCGCACCTGAAGCGCCAACCAATCCATTTAGTCCTTTTTTAAATACCACATTAAGGTTTTCCAAAACTGGAGTCTCCTTATAAAAAAAAGACACATCTTTAAAAACCAAATCTCCACTGCATCTTAACTTCAATCCATCATACGACTCATCTTCTGAATCTAAAAACTGATACATTAAATGAGCCGCTGCCATGCCACGCTGTAAATCTGAAACAATTGCTGACATTTGCCTCATTTGTGGCATTATGCGAATTAAAGCAAAAAGGAACGTAGCTAATATAGCAGCTGTCACAGAAATATACCCAAATGACGTGAGTAGTATAGTGACAACGATCGGCAAGGCTAAGAACAAGGCAGCACCGACGTGAAGCATTGCTGATATATGGTTGTATTTTTTTGACTTCACATAAACGTCATTGGTTTTCTCTGCAAAAGTTCGGCAAACATTCTTCTCAGCTCGCTCCATACGAATGATAGACACAAAGTTATATGACTGATCAAAGTATCTTGACATGACACCCACAGATTCGGTGACTTTTAATGACAATTGGTGGCAAAGTTCACCATAACGCCTGATTAAGAATACTAGCAAAGGAGAGAATGCAAGAACAAGAAGAAATAGCGAGTAAGATATATAAGCCAAATAACAAATACTAAAAAGGATCGTAAATGAATTGACCAAACCTGTTCTAATGCAGAACGTTGTTGCTCGCAAAATTTGCTCACTGTTATACGTTAGCATTGAACTGATTTCAGAAGAACTGTATTGTTGCCATGAGCTCATTTTGATCGTTAATGTTTTTTGATACACCTCATCACGCATCATTTTAAGAATCAATTGACCCGCATTATATACTAAACGA
Organism: uncultured Gammaproteobacteria bacterium; assembly: GCA_964568795.1. Taxonomy (GTDB): domain Bacteria; phylum Pseudomonadota; class Gammaproteobacteria; order Comchoanobacterales; family Comchoanobacteraceae; genus CAZMRQ01. The sequence continues at coordinate 11,700 of CAZMRQ010000032.1, forward strand.
ATCGATAGATAACCAAAAATACTACGCAATATAAAATAACCAGAAATTTGATATATAAGCCATGTAGAAATCGGCACAGCATTAGCTATACTGGTCACCACGTGATTTATGACAGGCAAAAGCCATACATCTAGGCCAGCTAAAATCAAAACACTGGCCACACAGAGAAATATTTTAAAACGAATCCCTCTTGTATAGCCAAGAGACCGAATTAAATCAGCTGATTTCATGTCATTTCTTTGAACTGGCTTCTTCTTTTTTGATCATTTGATAGCGACCTTCAAAGTCGACGGGGCTCAAATGCAAAGGAGGAAAAGCAGCTTGTGATACAAGATTCGCCACAACTTGTCTTGCATAGGGATACAGGACTGCAGGGCAAAAACTATTCAAAAGTTGATCCACTTCTGTCTCATTGTAACCTTTCATTAAAAATGTTCCAGACTGGACAACTGTCACATTAAACACATTTTCTTTATCAATTGCTACAGCGACTTTAATGAGTAAGTCAATTTCCCATTTATCATCACCAATAGACTTATTTTGAACGTCAAGATCTAGGTTTGCACTGGGCTTCCAATCTTTATTTAGACGAAAAATAGGTGTAGGTGCTTCAAATGTGCACTTATTTACAAAAATATTCTCAATGAGAAACTCTTTATTTTCAGCCATATTTAATCTCCTCGGGTTGCTAATAAAACATTTAATTTGCCTGAACGATCAAGCTCACAAAGATCATCATAACCGCCTACATGAAAATCTTCAATAAATATCTGCGGCACTGTACGACGTGATGAACGATCTAACATAATCTTAAGCTGGGCAGGGTCTTTTTCAACATCAATTTCATCTATAGCAACATTGTATTCAAGCAACAAGTTTTTAGCCATATCACAATAGGGGCAGTAGCCCTTGGTGTACATAGTTACTTTTTTCATTTTGTTCCTCATATTTGTTCTGCATCCATTGTAACTGGAAATAAACCTTTTTGCCATGCATCCATCCCACCTGATAAGACATACACATTCATTTTGCTGCGGGACCCGACAGTCGCTGCTATCAGTGCGGATACTTTTCCATCTTTGCATACAAAAACCATATCACGGTTGTGCTTAAAAAATTTTGCAAGCTCAGACATCGATGTACCCTTGTCAAAGTGACGTACACTGTGAATATGAGCTGATTGATATTCCTGTCGTGAACGTAAATCAAACACTGTGACATCTCCTTTATTCATCCTTAGTATCAAATCCTGTGGGCTCAGAGTATTTTGCGACTCTTGAGGGGACTCATCACTTTGCAACAGCAGATACAATACAGCAAGAACTGCAGCTACATAGTACCAATTAGCCAACAAGAAACCGCTTATTTCTTTCATAGTGTACACCGAGTTTAATTACTAGTAAGATAACGCCTTACTAAGTCGGACTCAAGCACAGTGTCAAGTATTTTAATCCTAGCTTTAATGACAATGTAAGGCTCATATCCATTGCAATAATAGTCATCTTTGGGTAAATTCTTAAATAACCACTATGGAATGGTCATGTTAAATCCCCACATACTTCTAATTTGTGATGGCTGGGGTCATAGTAATAACCTTGAAGGCAATGCCGTATCAGCCGCTCACACACCCTACTATGACTCCTTAATGCGCAAAAGTCATTCACTTCTAGAAGCCTCAGAAGAAGCTGTTGGCTTGCCTAAAGGACAAATGGGCAGTTCACAGGTCGGCCATATGACTATTGGACAAGGCCGTATTGTTCTACAGGACCTTGAAAATATCAATCATCACCTTAATGAAACTGACTATATAAAAAACATGCCACAGTCTAAACGTTTGCACATGATTATCCTGTTATCAGAGGGAGGAATCCATAGCCACCTCAATCACCTTAAGAAACTGCTCCTCAATACTCATCCTACACAGTCCGTGTTTATTCATGCTATTTTAGACGGCCGTGACACAGATGTAAACGACGCACACACAACACTTCCCGAATTCAATTTATGGCTTAGTAAACATAGCCCCAACGCCGTCATAGCCGATGTTATTGGGCGCTACTATGCTATGGACAGAGATAACAACATCATGCGCACCCAACGCGCCTCTAATCTTTATAGACATGCGCTCTATTCTCACAAGTTCGACCATCTGCATGATGCTCTGCCACTCATCGCGCAGCAATCAGATGAAATATGCCCCCCCATCCTATTTAATGAACAAGGGTCAATAAAACCCAGTGACGGGGTATTTTTCTTGAATTTCAGAACAGACAGAATGGTTCAGTTAACGAACGAGCTCGCTAAAACACACCCTCTAGGCAATATGGTCTCGCTCATTCAATATTCTAGCCCTAAGTTAAATGTTCCATTAAGTCCGCTTATTAAAAGCACAGTGCACCCTCCTTGTTTGTCAGAGATACTAGCCAAAAAAGGTTTTAGGCAGGTAAAGCTCTCTGAAACAGAGAAGTTTGCCCATGTCACCTATTTTTTCAACTCAGGCAGATCCACGCCACATGATCAAGAAGATTGGCATGAAACCCTATCAATCAGAACTTCCAGCTTTGATCAAACTCCACAAATGCGAACGAAAGAACTAACGGACCAGCTCATCGCATGGATGGCTGTAGGAAGATATGATTTTTACGTTGTTAATTTTGCAGCAGCTGATATGGTTGGCCATACCGGCAACTTTAAGGCAACAGTTAAAGCACTCGAGATTATTGACGTCCAGCTTGGACGTGTACTTAAAGCAATAGACAGCTATAATGGGCAGCTTTATTTTACATCAGACCATGGCAATGCAGAAGTGATGATGAAAAAAGACAAGATATGCACAACACACTCCCTAAACCCCGTTCCATTTTGCATGTATCCATTACCCCCAAAAGGCCTTGTGAAATTTGGTGGTATTTGCCAAATAGCTCCAACAATTCTTTCATGCATGCGCATAGCCCCCACTGATTCAATGTCACCTTCTTTATTATTGCGTGATATACAATGAGATTATGGCTCACTATGACATGTATAATTTGCAGCACATTAACTTACAGCACTCCTAGTAAAAAAGCACTTAGAAATAAACTGAGTGTGGCTCAGAGAGAAGAAAAAAACATTAGTCATGGTCTCAAATATATTGAAAAGAAAATCAATCAAACAAAAAACAGCTATGATCATCTTAAATCATTAATAAACAGTGATAAAAAATCTACTGAATCCACTATCCTCACCGAACAAACAATAGATGATATTCGCCGCAGAGTTATAGCACATTCTCAGCTAAACAGCTATACACCTCATTCTACTTACCAAAAATTTCTCCAAAAATATTATTTAATCCATATCAATAATAAACAAAAGCTAATAAACATAAAACATCAACAGACTATCGAAAGATCTCGATTATCTCAGCAGCAAGCATCGATAATCGCAAAGAAAATTCACCATGCCAAACTTCAGAAAGAACAACTCCAAATAAGCATGATAAAAAATAAACAAATTATTGACCAAACTAAACAACAATTAAAAAACTATGAAGAAATCATCCATCATATATCCAGTCATCAAAGACAGGTCAGCAAGCAGATGTCCCTGATGAAGAAAAAGCTACACTGGCCTGTCAGTGGGATTATCAAGACTGGTTATAAAGAACAGATCCATCAAAGTCAATTTAAAACGAAGCATACTGAGATCATAACACATGACAAGAAAATCAAAGCCATACATTCTGGCCAAGTTGTTATCTCACGTTTTATTGATGGCTTTGGCAACATGGTCATTATTGATCACGGAGACAATTACTACAGTATCTACGCAAGAGCTGACAACATCAGCGTCTTTGAAAATGAACTAGTCAAAACCAACCAAGTGATCGGTCTATTTGATAGTAACCAAGAGACACACGTGCTGTATTTTGCTATGCGGCATTATCGTGAGCCTATAGACCCACATATTTTCATGAACAAAACACTGACACACTAAACTGCTCGAATCATTTTAGAAAGCATACTTGACAAATAAACATACTTTGCTATGATGCCAAAATGCTGGGGCTATAGCTCAGCTGGGAGAGCGCTTGCGTGGCACGCAAGAGGTCGGCGGTTCGATCCCGCCTAGCTCCATGATAAAACCTGTCCCCATCGTCTAGAGGCCTAGGACATCGCCCTTTCACGGCGGCAACAGGGGTTCGAATCCCCTTGGGGACGCCATTGCGTCCTAACAGGTTAGTAAATCTTCATCAGCAAGATTATGCTTTGTCATAACCACCATTTCAGCAAAGAAAATATTCAGTAAGACCAACTAACAAACTGATAACTACGCACAATGCAATCACAACACCTGAATAGTCGCATCAATCTTTAGAATGCCCGACCTTACTAATACTGTGACACATTGATTATTAGAACAATACGAA
>CAZMRQ010000033.1:0-15625 GCA_964568795.1 uncultured Gammaproteobacteria bacterium
CGGTGAATAATTGATGAGAGGGGCCCCAACCCTCCTAGAACTCTTGGAGATGAAGGTGCTCCATGATTTTTTTGAATAATAGATGGCTTAATTGTGGTCTCTCGCGACCCATAACACCACAAGCGAGTGTATCGATTGATGAAAATGAATAATCTTCTATTATCAAGATACGCCCCAAGACCTGAAAGAGTTTATCAAGGACAAGTCATGACGAAGAAATCGAACAGTAGATGATGCTCAGATGCTTTTTATCACATGTGATAATGGTGAGAGGGTGCAGATGGCATTTTCATTGGATACGTGCGATAGAGAGGCCATATCGTATATATCGATAAACGGTGGCATCAATGGTGCCATGATATGTGACCTGATGGCAGAAACAATGATAAGAAGATTTAAGGTGCAGATCAGGTGCCACACATGATTCAGTGGTTAAGCGATAATGGCCCATGCTATGTGGCAAGGGAAACAGTCAAATATGGTCTATCGATTGGTCTGGAGACATGTCGAACCAGGCCATATAGTTCAGAAAGTAACGGGATGGCTGAGCAGACAGTCAAAACATTTAAACGTGACTATGTATGGTTGGGAGACTTATCAACCGCAAAAAAAGTGATGAAACAACTACCGTGCTGGTTTGAAGATTATAATGAAAAAGCACCACATATAAGCTTGAATAGGATGCCGCACAGAGAGTATATTAGGAATAGCAGATGTGCTGCTTAGGTGGACCGGTTTTATGGGGGCAACTCCACCTGAATTACAAGAAGCCAATGAATGTGTACAGAGAAAGTATGAATATGGAGAATAGAAAAGCAGCTTAACTAAACATATCACCAAGGAACTTAGATCAATTTTTATTGTCTTGACATTAGTGGCACCGCAAACTTCAGGAGTATCAATAGTAAAATCGACCTGAAGAGAACCCGAAAATAATGACAGCTGGAAATGCATACTCCGAAAAATGTTTGCAGAGAAGCATTTGTTTATCTGGGTGATACTTTAAAACTGACCCCTCTCATGCTAGTATGTGGTCAACTGAAAGACATGACAACCTATGGATATCACCCCAATTATTGAACAGCTCAATGACGCTCAGCGTGAAGCTGTCACCACCCAGAAACAGAACTGTTTAGTGCTAGCAGGTGCAGGAAGCGGAAAAACCCGTGTGCTCGTGCACCGCATCGCCTTTCTTTTACAGACACTCACATGCCATGGCCCAGATATTTGTGCAGTGACTTTCACCAATAAGGCCGCCGCAGAGATGCGTCAACGAATTCAGGAACTAATCGAACAACCTCTGCACGGCATGTGGCTTGGGACCTTTCATAGCTTATCTCACAGGATGTTGCGTCTGCATTACCATGAGGCAAACCTTCAGGAAAATTTCCAAATCTTAGATCAAGATGACCAACTGCGCCAAATAAAAAAAATTAGCAAAGAGCTTCAATTGGACGAACAGCAATGGCCAGCACGAAAAACACAGTACTTTATCAATCAATGCAAAGAGCAAGGAAAAAGATCCAGCGAAATACAGCCTTCACATATGCCAGCCACTCCAGAGCCACTCTATAAAATATACAAAAGCTATGAAGACACCTGTCACAAAAACTCGTTAGTTGACTTTACTGAGCTGCTCTTGCGAAGTCTGGAACTGCTCCAAAATAACCCCGAAATCAAAATGCGCTATCAAGAGAGGTTTAAAGCCATTTTGATCGATGAGTTTCAAGACACGAATACCCTCCAATACCAATGGCTAAAGGCTCTCACTGCACCACACACTCAGGTCATGGCTGTTGGCGATGATGATCAATCCATCTATAGTTGGCGAGGGGCCCAAGTATCACACATGCACCAGTTTACTCAAGACTTTCCCCCTGCAGTGATGATTAAACTAGAACAAAACTATCGGTCTACACACACCATCCTTAAAGCGGCCAATACGATCATCTCACACAACCAAGGACGCCTTGGTAAGAACCTATGGACAAATGAAAATAGCGGCGAATGCATTAACGTGTTCGATGCTTACTATGATATTGAAGAAGCACGCTTTGTTATCGAACGCATCCAGTCACTGCACGAAGCTGAAAACATCAGTCTTGCTGATATGGCTGTTCTCTATAGATCCAATGCACAATCACGTCTCTTTGAGGAGCAACTGAATCAGGCACGTTTGCCTTACCGTGTCTATGGTGGGTTTCGTTTTTTCGATCGGGCTGAAATTCGAGATGCACTTTCCTATATAAAATTAAGCATCAACCCCAATAATGATCCCGCTTTTGACCGCATTGTGAATAATCCCCCTCGCGGCATAGGACTGCAAACATGTGAGCAACTTCGACACATAGCCAGCGAGCGGCAATGCTCTATGTGGCAAGCCATAGGCATAGCTGCTGATGAAAAGTTACTCACATCAAGGTCGCTGAGTGCTCTATGCTCATTTAAAGAACTCATCGATAGCTTTCGCCACAGCACAGCCCAGGAGGCCTATGTCATTGCCCAAGAAATCATTGAAAACTGTGGGCTGATCAATCACCTCAAACGGACCGAGCCTGAAAAAGGGCAAGCTAAAATAGAAAATCTCCACGAACTAGTCACTGCCATACGTTATCAAGATACGGATAACAATCTCTCTGCATGGCAAGAACTGAACCAATTTATAGATCACATTAGCTTTCAGGATAGTCCCAACCGATCACAGCAACACGCAGACAGTGTGCAACTCATGACTTTGCACGCAGCCAAAGGACTTGAATTCAAAATTGTCTTCCTGGTTGGCCTTGAAGAAGAGCTTTTCCCACACCGAGCTAGTATGCACGACCCAAGCCAGCTCGAAGAAGAGCGCAGATTATGCTATGTAGGAATTACACGTGCCAAAGAGCGCTTATTCCTCAGCCACTCTGAAACCAGACGGCTGTATGGGCAAGAAACGTACCAACGACCCTCACGGTTCTTGCAAGAGATCCCCCAAGATCTTTTACGCCCAGTCCGCCAAAATCAGCATCCTCAAGCACACAGCTCACTCACACAAGAACCCACCGGTCAACTGCAGCTCAATGATACGGTCCAACACCCACAGTTCGGTACAGGCGTTATCTTAAATATCGAAGGAAATGCGCCACAACAAAGAGTTCAAGTGCATTTTAAATCCTGTGGATCCAAGTGGCTACTGACTGAATTTGCTTGCTTGCAAAAAGTGTAATTAGACCAACTCTTTCGGTAAACTGCCAGCCCTTACCTGAAATAACTCATCGATTGATGCCCAACGACGAATAGCCCTGTTCACCTCTTCCGTATTCACAGATTTGATTTTGTCGGGAAAAACAGTCAAATAGTCTTTTCCATAACCATTCATTAACCCATGCAATACGCTTGCTGCCACAACTTTTGTTTTAGACCAGCCCAGCGCCTGCCGATTAAGAATGCTCTGTTTTCTCAAAGATATCTCTTTTTCTGTCACACCTTTCTCAAACCACAGTCTTTGCTGTTCTTGTGTCTCTTCAATACCCTGACGAACCTGATCATAACCAAAGGAAGCATATGTCACCCAACACCCGTGCAAGCCCAGCTCAAAATCCTTAAGGTAAGAGGCAATACGATAGGTCAAACCACTTTTCTCGCGTACAGTCGACATTAATCGACTACTAAAACAGCCGCCCCCCAACACATCAACGCCTAACTTTAATGACCAGTAATCAGGATGAGTGATGTCATAAGGAATGGCCTTGCCCCACAAGCAAGTAATAGATGGTTTGTCCGCCATATCAAGATCAATAATACCCCTTTCCTCTGGCATTGCTTCAAATACACACTCCCGTACAGCAGCATCAACACGACCTGACCATGCGTCATCACACAATGGAACCAACTGCTCAAGCGTCAAATCGCCTACAGACACACAACATATTTTTTGACCCACCATATGCTGATGAACTTGCTGACAAACACTCAAGTCAAATGCTTTGATAAAATCAATTTGATCCGCAGTACTAATATCGCAACTGGGGTGTTTAGAATCATACATCGATTGGGACAACTTTGTTTCAGCCTGTGTTTCTGGGTCACCCAACTCTTCTGTGAGATGAGTCATCATCTGCTTTTTCAATAACATCCATTCTTTTTGTGGGAAAACAGCCTCAGATAAAAGAGCTGCTACAAGACTCAACATCTCTTGTAAATCAACCCGCAAGCAACTCAATTGCCATGTTAAATAACGCTTATGGGCACTAAACTGAATACTTGCGCCGATTGCTTCACATTTCTCAGCAATAACCATCTTAGACATCGAGGCAGTCCCCTTATCTAACATCATGGCGTATATATCAAAAACAAGCGCATCCACCCCTTGATATTGGCTTACAGGCAAAGGCAAGCAACCGGCCAAAGCGACAATATCTTTATGCGCAGTCTTGGCCGCATAACAATCATAAGATGATGTTTTATGTTCATTTACAGTAATCATGATTTCCCTCCTTTAGGACCATAATACCCAATGGTCATTTGATCATCAGTCCAATATTTCTTAGCCACTCGCTGCACATCCTGAGCATCTACCTGTGCCATCCGCTCTGCATAGTTCAAATAATACTGCCAATCACGAACACTCACGCCTTCATTAATAGCGCTCATAAGACTCTGCACACCATCACGTGCAAATGCTTTCTCGGCATAAAGTTGGTGCTGAGCTCGCGCAACTTCCTCTTTAGTCACTCCTTTCTCTTTGATTTTCTCATAAGATTCCAAAATTGCTTTTTCCACTACGGCATGATGGTCTAATTGATGACACATCACATAAGTGATATACAATCCAGGATCATAAAACGGATGAGCATCGACAAAAAGGCTGGATGCTAAACCACTTTCGACTAAATCTTTGTAAAGTCTTGCACAACGCCCATGCCCCATAATACGATCTAAAAGCTGTAAAGCCATGTGATCAGGATGTCTTGCAGAAGGCGCTTTATGAGCTATGGCTACCCAAGCAACAGGATCTTGCCTTCTCACTTCAATACGGCGCACACCCTGCTGAATAGGCTCTGTTGTATACATCTTTGGCAATGGCCTCGGCGATGAAGGAATAGGCGCAAAATGTTGACCGATTTCTTTTAATGCCTGCTCTTGCTCAAAATCACCCACCAATGAGACTGTCGCATTGTTAGGCCAATAAAAGTCATGATAAAATTTTTGCAAACGCTCTATCGGCATCTGCTCAATATCACTCAGCCAACCAATCGTATCATGATGATAAGGGTGAGCTTGATAAGCTGTCGCCCACATGGCTTTATGCAAAGCTGACAATGGGTCATTTTCACCCCGTTCAAACTCATTACGCACCACTGTCATTTCGGCCTGCCGATCTTCCTCTGCAATGAAAGCATGGCGCATCCTATCAGCCTCCATTTCAAGGGATAAAGAGACATACTCTTTCGGCACTATTTCATAGTAATTTGTACGGTCATTCCACGTGGTTGCATTGAGTACTGCGCCAACATTCTCAATCGTATCAATACTATTGCCCAGCTCCTTGTTAAACTTTTTTGACCCTTTGAACATCAAATGCTCAAGCAAGTGTGTGGCACCCGTATACCCAATAGCCTCATTACGCGAACCTACACAGTAAGTGACTTGAACACCGACAATAGGGGCCACAGAATGAGGTGCAAGAATGACAGTCAACCCATTGGTCTTCATTCTATACTCTTTGATCTCTTGGTACTCAGCTATTAACTCATACATCTTTGCTACACCTTACATAAAAAACAAACACTGCTATCATGACACTGTGCAAAGCTAATAACCACAGTGGCAATCCTAAACCAAACCATATCATGTCATGCGTCTGACATGAACTCAAATGTCCTTCAATATACCGTAGTAAAAAGCTTATTTGACTCAATACTGTTGTCTTCATATGCATCAAAGCCCATGGAATGCACTTGCTATTGGCCGGAGCAACATAAATCAAATACAAATGGTACATGTTGGTACATAGCGCCAGCCCCATCACAGCAAAGAATGCTGCAATCTGTTTTCCGCGCTGCTTCATTTTCCAAAGAATAAAAAACAAAGCAAATAACCATAACCTATCTAAATAGCATAAAATACATGGAGACATCTGGCCAAACCAAGCTATAAGAAAACTCATCATCAACGGGAATAATGTCAAAGAAAGCAGTACTCGATACAGCACCTGGGGCATAGTAACCTGTCACATATTTCTCCTGATCATAACCGAATAAGCATTAGAAAACAAATTGAGTAAAAAAATTGACCCACACACCCACTCACCCAAAAAAATTAACTGGACAACGCCCAAGACAATTACTTGATCCCTCACTAGGACGGTGGCATAATGCAACTATAAACAACCAAGAGGATACCAGCATGAGCTCAAAATCAGCTAAAACAAAAGATGACAAAAATATAAAACAGAGCACAAATAAAGCAGCATCGACTGATGATGATCTGCAGCAAGAACAAAAGCTAGACTCAGCTCAACAAGATCAATTAAGAAAACTGACCGATGACCTACAAGCTCTACGAGATGAAAATATACGCCTTATTGCCGAAATGCGCAATGAGAATCAACGCAACAAAGAATATACTGAAAGACAAGTGGAGCATGCCAATCAATCTCTCTTACAAAAACTTGTTCCTGTACTCGATGCTATGGACGCAGGCTTAACACATGACCAAAATCCTGACGGACAATTGTACAAAGGGCTAAAAATGACGCATGACACTCTCTTAAAAGTGCTTTCTCAGGAAGGCATTCAAACCGTAGATCCATTGCATGAAGAATTTAACCCTGACGAACACGAAGCCCTAGGAATGACCCCATCAGAAGAACATCCCGATCAAACAATCACACATGTTATACAAAAAGGCTACCGTTTACACAACAGAATTATCAGACCAGCTAAAGTCATGGTTGCTACAAAGCCTGAATAATTAGGCTTTAATGTCTTTAAAAAACTCTTTGATAGCACTCATCCAAGAACTTGATTTAGGCGCATGGTTGTGGCCTTGACGCAAGCTGTTGCTGAATTGTTGCAACAGGCTCTTTTGCTCTGCAGACAAATTAACTGGCGTCTCAATATGGACACGGCATAATAAGTCACCACGGTGACCGTGCCGCTCTGAATAAATGCCCTTGCCACGCAAGCGAAATAATGAACCTGACTGACTTTCTTTGGGGATCTTCAGATCATACCTGCCATCCATTCCAGGAATTTGAATTGTTCCGCCTAAAGAAGCTATAGCAAAATCAATAGGCACTTCACATTGGAGATCCAACCCTCGACGCTCGAAAATCTTGTGCGGCTTAATATTCATTTCGATATATAAATCACCGCTTGATCCACCATTCGCTCCTGCTTCTCCTTTGCCACGCACACGCAACCTATCACCATCATCAACCCCTTGTGGGATCTTAACTTTGATGCTTTGATTTTCTCGCACACGCCCTTGACCATGGCAACGCCGACACGGATTTTTGATCCACTGCCCTTTCCCCTGACATTTGGGACAAGGCTGCTGTATAGCAAGAAAACCTTGGGACATAGTGACATGACCGGACCCTTGACATTTGGGACATACTTCTGGTTTTGAACCAGGCTCAGCACCACTTCCTGCGCATGTATGACATGACACCCAGCTTGGCACATCTATTTTTTGTTCTCCACCCTTAATCGCTTGCTCTAAGCTGAGATTAAGTTGAAATAACAGATCCGAGCCTCGCTCCTGAGTTGTTCGCCGGCCCCCAGGACCTGCCCCCCCAAAGATATCACTGAATGCACCAAATATATCTGAAAAGTCTGCAAAACCAGCGCCACCAGCCCCTGCACTGCCTGATTCAAAAGCTTGATGACCAAATTGGTCATATGATGCACGCTTTTGATCATCAGACAATACGGAATATGCTTCACTGACCTCTTTGAATTTTTTCTCAGATTCTGCATCACCCTGATTGCGATCTGGATGATGCTTCATAGCAAGCCGGCGATATGCTTTTTTAATCTCATCGGCTGAGGCAGTACGCTCGACACCAAGCAACCGATAATAATCTTGCTTACTCATGACTTATCTTTGTCATCCACCTCATCAAAATCAGCATCAATCACATCATCTTTGCTTTCATCGGTTTTGGCTTCACTTGCAGGATTTTGTTCAGGCTGAGCTTGTTGCATCATCTGGCCCTGCAGTTCTGAAAGCTTTTTGATTCCGGCTTCCATCTTGCTTTTATCCTTCGCTTTGATAGCTTCTTCAAGCTCTGTACAGGCAGTCTCAATAACTGATTTTTGCTCAGCAGGAACTTTGTCACCCGCTTCATCAAGTGCCTTCTTAATGCTATGGACCATATGATCAGCCTGGTTAGTGACGTTAACTAGTTCCTGAAATGCCTTATCAGCATCTTGGTTTTGCTCAGCATCACGGACCATCTGCTCAACCTCGTCTTTACTCAATCCCCCTGAAGATTCAATTTTAATCGATTGTTTCTTTCCAGATGACTTTTCCATTGCTGACACATGCAATATACCATTTGCATCCATGTCGAAAGTCACTTCAACCTGAGGCACGCCTCGTGGAGCCGGCGGAATCTCATTTAAGTTAAAATTACCTAGGGACTTATTTGCATTAGACATTTCTCTTTCGCCTTGCAGCACATGAATGGTAACAGACGTTTGATTATCAGATGCTGTCGAAAAAACTTGATTCGCCTTAGTTGGCACAGTTGTGTTTTTCTTAATAAGCTTAGTCATCACTCCACCCATGGTCTCAATGCCCAAAGAAAGAGGAGTCACATCAAGCAACAATACATTTTTTTGCTCACCTGATAAAACTGAAGCCTGCAAAGCTGCACCAATTGCAACAGCTTCATCAGGATTGACATCCCTGCGTGGTTCTTTATCAAAGTATTCCGTGACAATCTTCTGCACTTTAGGCATGCGTGTTTGCCCCCCCACGAGGATGACTTCATCAATATCGCTTTTAGATAACTTAGCACTGCTCAAGGCATCTTCACACGGCTTTAAAGTACGCTGAACAAGGTCTGCAACCATTGACTCAAATTTTGCTCTTGTCAATGAAACATTCAAATGCATCGGACCGTTTTCATTCGCCGTGATAAATGGCAAATTAATATCTGTCTGCTCTGCTGTTGATAGTTCTTTCTTAGCTTTCTCAGCGGCCTCTTTTAGTCTTTGCAAAGCTAAATTGTCTTTAGACAAATCAATGCCATTCTCCTTCTTAAATTCATCGGATAAAAAGTCAATAATTCGCTCATCAAAGTCTTCACCGCCCAAGAAAGTGTCCCCACTGGTTGCCAATACTTCAAATTGCTGCTCACCTTCAATATTTGCTATTTCGATGATTGAGACATCAAATGTTCCACCACCTAAATCATACACAACTATTTTCTGATCATTGCCTTTCTTACCAACACCATAAGCCAATGCAGCTGCAGTAGGTTCATTGATGATTCGGACAATATCCAGGCCAGCAATCTGCCCAGCATCTTTAGTCGCCTGACGCTGCACATCATTGAAGTATGCAGGAACAGTCACAACTGCTTTTTTTACTTTTTTATTCAGGCAACTATCAGCGATTTGTTTCATCTTCTGTAAAATTGCAGCACCTACTTGTTCTGGAGCCAACGGCTCCTTCCCTTCAGCCTTATGCCATACAACGCGCACGTCTCCATTCGCAGCACCTTCAACATCATAAGCTACTTTCATTTTCTTAATCACATCATCACTCATCTGATGACCCATCAAACGTTTGGTCGCATAGAATGTATTTTTTGGATTAGTAATAGCCTGGTTACGGGCAGAGCGACCTGTCAACTGACGGTCATCTTTGCCATAAGCAACAACCGATGGCATGGTCCTCTCACCGACATCTGTTTCAATGATTTCAGCTTTCCCATGCTGTAAAATAGCAGCACACGAATTAGTTGTTCCCAAGTCTATCCCAATAATTGGCTCATAAATTTTTTCTGACATAATTTGATCCTAACATCTTGTTGTCATATATATAGAGACGCTGCTTTATTTTTCAAGAGCAAATTATTCTACAAGAGCCTTTTTATCGACACTAGTCGTGTCTATTGATGCCTGCAATGGAATAATCACCCGGAACTCTGAGCCATGATTTTTACGACTTTGCAAATGAATTCGTCCACCCAACTCTCGAACGAACTTATCTACAATTGATAAACCAAGACCTAAACCCTCATAACGGCCTGTATGAGAATTAACCAAACGCGTCAAGGGTTCAAATATCTTCTTAAAATCTTTTTTCACAATCCCTACGCCGGAATCAATGACGTCGAAATAGATTTGTTTATCCTGACACAGCGAGCCAACAATTAATTTGACAAATCCATCATCCGTATACTTCACTGCATTATTAACCAGGTTAACCAGCACTCTAAACAAGCGCATTCGATCAACAACAATGTGACTGGGAACATGCTCAGCAATCCTTAGCTCAAAATCTATTGCTTTCTTATGTGCAGACATATACGTTGTCGCCTGAACTTCTTTTAGCAGCTCATGCAAACAGACCTTTTCGTTACATACTGGAGTGACCTCTGTACTTAGCTTAGAAAACTCAAGAAGCTGTGAGAACAAGCCCATAAGATGATTTCCACTCGAGATGATCGCATCTAAAAATTCGGCATGAACAGAGTCAAGCTCCATCTGTTTCATCACCTCAGCTGCCCCTAAAATATTACTTATTGGAGTTCGAATATCATGCCTGATATTTTGCAGGAACTGATTTTTCTCATCATTCACTCTTTCTACTTGGTCCATAGCCTCTTGAAGAGTCTTCTCTGCAAGTTTGCGTTCAGTAATATCTATCCCAACACCTATGACCCCTCTTTTCCTATCTAGATAACTATAAATCGACTTCTTATATGTTAAAAAAGTCTTAGTCTGACCTGCAATAGTATAGGTTTCTTCAAATACTGCCGTGCCACCAAAATCATTCACATATTGATCATTTTCAATAATCTTATCAACTTCATCATCCAGTATGGCACTACGGAAAAAATCGTAAGCATTTTCATTCATAAGCTGCTGGGCCGTAAGCTCTTCATTCAATAAAGAAGCCATCTCTGCATTAACAAAAACAAATACACCCGTTTCATCGATCCACCAAACATTCTGAGGAACCAACGACATTGCCGAGTCTAAGTACAAACACTTTTGCTTGTATCTTGCTAAATTTGCCTTCAGATTCTGATTAAGTTTTCTAAGGCGGTAATTCTCCTTAACCAAATCATGAATCCACTGTGGCGTATTATGATCAATATTCATTTCATACCTTCAAGCTTTTTAATATAATCCCCTAAACGGCCTTTATTCATGAAGACCTTAGCTTTTAACTGAGACAAGGTCTCTTTGACCCCTGCAATGTCATATTTAGACCCCACCTGAAGAATCCCCACCATGCCCATCACTAAATGAGGGGAACATATTTACAGTGAAATTCTTGGAAAGTTGAGATTGCCACATCTGTTTGTTAGCTTTTGGCACATACACCATCATGTCTTTTCCTTTCTGATCTATCATATCTATGTCAACATTTTCGGCCCAACACGTGCCTACCAAAACCAGTATACAATAAAAATATACAACTGTACTACAGAGAAGTCGCATGCTTCACTTCCTTGCTACTCTAGCTACAACCGAGATTAGCATCCTTTCTTGAAAATTTCAATGACAACTTGACAAGTAGACTGACATAAAAAATCAGAGGAGTGGAGTAAGAAAAATCGCACAATTTTTGCAGCAATGACTTAGGGATGATCAAGACATACACTCAACGAAACCATAAGATGGAAATAAACACATGAATAAAGGCATTATTATTCATACCTCTAAATAAGTAAATTTAACTAATTTAATCATCGCTTACATCACCCCCTCCCCCTGTTCTTCTCACGTATATTAACGCTTAATTACTCCCAATATGCTGTATTGTATGCACTTTTTACTCCCTGGCCCGTGCATAACATGAAAATACTGTATATTTGCATATTTTCACGCTTAGAGCTATAATTATATTAAGTAAATCTTAAATCGGTCTCACTAGGCAATTTATGAGTAATTTCAAACAACAGTTACAGCAATCTTTTTCGACAATGAATAAACTGTTCGTTGAGTGCCTAACGCATTTCAGGCTTATCCGATTAAAAGCAACACCTTCTGGTGAACAACTGGACAGCCTCAAACACTACTCGCTCCTATTTGCCCTAAGCATACTTAACTGCATGGCTTGCTCTTTAGGAAGCTCTTCTTTTCTAATGTGCTGTGGCTCATGGGCCCCTTTCTTTCTAGCCTTAACTGAATTTTTCTTTGAAAGAGCAACAGGACAGTTTACGAAAAATTCGTCTTTGGATTTATCTATACCATACTTTGTAGCTATTTTTACTGCCTGTTACCTACCTGTCTATACATCTATCGGTCCACTTAGCATCGCATTTGGTCTGCTCACTGCATTAGGCTTTTATAGTCAGCATCTGACACAAGTATTTATCGACATGCTCAAAAGTTCGATCAATCAGCATAGATCTGTCGTTAGGCAACTTACAACCTTATCTACCCACCCAACTAATACCCAAGCATCTAGCGATGTCCTCCAATTCATGCACCGATCTGGAGCCTGGCTAATCAATTCTTTTTCCAACCCCATCAATATCACACTGAGACTATTTAGAGACACTCTTATTGCTATATGCCCATTTATTCGCAGGCTAAAACCATTCGTCGAAAACAGTAAAGTCACGCCGCTGATTGCAAATATACCCTACACACCTTTACGCGCAGTACTCATGCTGGCCCTGAAAGCACATATATTTAATCAACGTTACCGATCTTCTGAAACAGAAGACCCACGCCCAACGATCCGTACTTAATTTAAAATATTGATTTGTATTATTAATATCAATTACTTCCCAGGACTCTATTGTATAGGCGTTATTTGCTGATATAATTAAAACTCAAACAATAAGAGATTTTATAATGCCTGTCATTCTTTCTGCCACATTGGCATTTTTTCTTGGATACTTATTTTTTAAACCCCAAAAAGGCTCCCCAAGTTTCCTTAAAGGTTTCCTTAAAGATTTCACGCTCGATAATCTTGTATTAAAAAAATTCTGTGGGATGTCAGAGGAAGAGTTCCAGAAAATTAATGAGAGTTCTAAAGATGGCGAGCAACAACACAGTGGCCTCATCAAATTCCTTAGTAGCTTTTGTACTAACTTAAAAGAGACTTATGGCATCGAATCTATGCGGAAATCCTTCAAAAAACTGACTGATACCGAAGGATCAGGGGAAATTAAAAAGAAGTTGACAGTCTATTACATAGCAAAAATATTAATGCTTTCAACAAGTTTTGCTTCGATCTACTTATTACAACTCTTTATTGGAGCACTTGGTCAAGGCAATACTCATTACGCTATAAAACTAGCATTCAGCATGCTATTCCTTGGTTGGTTTAAATCAACGGCCGATGCAGCACTCCGATATCGAAGAAATAGCACTACAACTGCCTGGCTAAAGTTACTTCAAGAAAAAAATGTGCTCGAGTCACCCGAGCCTACTATACAGGCAATCAATGAGTCAGACAGCTGTAAGCATAGTAATACTGCAGCATTAGTCACTGATGATAGCAAAGCAATCATTGTGTCTACAGCCAATATTCTCGAAAAAATAATCTCAGCTACTGTCCAAATATTCATATGGGGATGGTGCCTTGTTCATGCAGGATCGGCGTATCTGCTTCTGGCTTTGTTTGTATTATACCTAATGAAACCTCTTTTTCTTAACCGACTTCGTCATTATGGCAACGTGATACAAAAAGTACTTAAAGACAGAACAACTGATTTAAGACACCTGATTGGTTTAAAGGAAGAGATTGGTCAACATCGGAATGATATCAACAAGAAAATAGACGACAATGCCTCTCTCAATCAGTGCCGTTTTCTTATCGATGGAATGTTCTATGGCGCATCACAACTCATCGATATGGGCATTAAATATTTGGTATTGTCTTTATTCTACATCCCGCTTGTTAGGCTAGGCATTATAGGCTTGGCTGTTTTCAAATCCCTGACAAGCTATGCAAAAAGGCTCAGTAAAGCATTTGATACAGGAACAAGCGTCAACGGTGAAGTAAAAAATCTTGAATCATCTACGATACGCACTGCTGCAGTCAACGAAGCAATCAGTAAAGATACGCAGAAATCTCAGTCTGGAAAAGTGAAGACAAGTGCAGACAGGGAAATAGAATCCCGACCGGCTACAGAAGGCATTGATGGCTTCTTTGTCAGCCCCTTAAAAGCTCGAATATGCAGATGGATTGAATACCCTTTCGTTGATAAACTAAATGATGATGAGATTAATGAGATTAAGGGCCTTCACGATGACAATGCATCAGCTGATCAGTTAGAGGCACACTTCAAAACACACAAAGAAAAAGGATACACTAAAAGTGCATTCCAACAGGCCATCCTCCATGTGGAGAATACACAATCACAAACTAATATGAATGCCGCACTGGAGAAAGTTTACCCTCATGTCAATATCATCAATGAAACGCTAGGGCTTCACACTCTACTCAAAAATTACAGCACCATTCAATGCTTACCAAACGAACGAATCAAGCTATTTCTTGTCCTATATCTCGTTCTACAAATCTCCATGGTGGTTCTTGCATTTAATAATACGGCTCTGATGCAACCTCTCCTTAGTGCTATGATTGCTAATAACGGCCCCCTCATTAATAAATTCCTCTGGGACATGATTAAATTCGATCTCTACTTTAATCTTTTACGAGCAACATTACGAACTCTGAAAAGATATATTGCAAATAGATGGATCCTAGGACTGCAGAAACATATCATCAAACAAGTTAATATCCAAGAATGCATGAATGCTGACGAACAATTCAACGCTAAAACTGTTGACGAAACTAAGAATCTTGTCGACACAACTTGTCAATTATCGACTGATCTACTTGTCAATGCATGCAACTTAGTTATTTACTCTCAGATGATCCTTAGCTTAGGCGGGGCTACTTACTTGGGGGCTGCTATTGCCGTTATAGTACTGAAGTCTGTCACATTGGCCCTACTCAATCACTTTAGTATTGCAGCATCAAGTCGCCAAAAAGGCGATGAAGTCACATCCCGAAATTCATTCGAGGCATTATTCAAACGATTCAATGAATCAAACAGAAAGAACACGCAAGAGGCAGTCAATCAATTTAGCACCAATAGCAACAATGCTAGCCTAATAGACAGTGCCTACAGAGGAATCAGTGCTGGATTTGACGCCTTCTTCTGGCTATGCTTCAACCTCTGCTTTGTCTACCAAACCACTGCTGGGCTGATGAGCATTCCCTTAGTCATACAACTGAACGAAGCCTTAAACATGGTCATACAAGCCATCAATCTGCCATTCACAGCAAACTCTAAACTAAGAAGCTGCAACGTTGCGGCAGGTCGGGTCCCTCAAGAGGTATTTAATGAACAAACAGCACAACAGATGCCAACCAATTGTGGTGCCACTAATGTCAAGACAATAAAAAATTGATCTAACTTCCTTGGTGA
>CAZMRQ010000034.1:0-15150 GCA_964568795.1 uncultured Gammaproteobacteria bacterium
ATTTGTTTATTAGTTTTTTAAGAAGTGAATATTCTCCGATGGTTTGTGAATATCGTTCGATGATTTCACTGCCAGTGGATGATTCTAACTCTATGATGCGTGCGTGTATACTTTGAGTAGGTCCATCCCATTGTAAATCTTGGAATTTCGATAACTTATCACTAAAGTTTAATACGTCGTCATTTGGGAATTCTTGTGCTAGTTCTTTAAGACGCCTATTTAATTGATTCAGTTTATCTTTCTGTGATACATATAGACGCAGATTTGTTATTGCTAAAATAAGTTTTCCCATAGGTTGTTTTTCTGGGTTTGCTATTGCACTATCAATGAATTCCTTGAATTTTTTGAATTCGTTATTCATGAGATCATCACTTTGTGTCTCACTTAGTAAAGCATGTAGTGTACTAGCAGCTGCACCATATATTGATTCAGATTCGTCTATCTGGGAGGCTTCTCCTATCAGGCGTCTAAGATGATCTGCCATATCTTCTGGTCGGTAGTCTGAATCTCCTTGAATAGTTGAAATGCGGCTATCGCATATGAGTCTGTCCTTTTCATCAAATTTCAAAGTGGCATCTGAAAATACTAAGTTCGGTGGTTGAGTTGTGTTTGGATCAATATTTTCTTTATTTTCAGTCAATGAATCAATGGTTATCCAATCACGAGGTGTTTGGGTGAGTAACTCTTGATTTTTTGCTAGCGTATAAGCTTTCTGTTGCAGAATCTCCTGCTCTTGATCCTCAGTTAGAGTTGGTATAGCAGGAGCTTCATCTTCACTAGCAGGAGCATGATGAAAATAGTCAAATGATTTCACATGCAGCTCATTATCTCGAAATTCACATATAAGTGGGTAGCCAAAATAAAAAGAATGTTTCGAATCAACGAGGCCTACGTCTGCGGCCAAATTTTGTATTGTGGTATGTTGACAAACTTTTTTCATAAGTTCTTTAGTGGCGTCACTGGTATCTAGCCCATTAATAGCACGTATAAGGTCTTGTTCTGTCTTTTCTTTAACATCAGGATTGAATCTTTGAATCTTTCCTGTATTGTCACGGTACAGCCACAACTCTCTAGAAGGTTCCTTTCTATTTGTGATATCACCTTCACTCTGAGGCTGTACGATAATAGTTCCAGTATGTGTGGTTGTCTTTTCTGGCATAGGTGTCACTCATGTCTTTTATCTAGTATCGTTCATAAATAAAATTCATGTACTTTTTTTCAAAAGACAAAATACAATAAGAGCCACTTTTTCTGTTATACTCGGCTCGTTATCTGGAGAGTGATGAGTTGTTATTCTATTGTTGTAGTTGTTGTTATGATGTTTTTTTAATACATCGTAGCAGTAGAATATTAAGGAAAAGTTAAAATAAAGAGCAGATGAGGGGTTGTTTTACGCGAGGACTGTTGATAAAAAAATACCTACGCTAGAAGATAGTCGTTAATGGGTGCTTTTTTAAATGCAGAGCAGCTGATTTGAGAAATCTCATGTAATATACGAATAGAGAAAGTTATTTTGTCTGTCTAAGTACACTGCTATACATTCTGTCTGGTGTTTTAGTTAATAAATGACTATGATGTACTGTGATTACGAGAAGGTATTGAATATGAGTAATTATAAATGGTTGTGGATTGACTGTGAGATGACTGGTTTAGACGTCAACAGTGAGTTGCTATTAGAAGTCGCATGCTATATTTCTGATAAAAGTCTTGAGGATATTCTTGAGGGGCCTGATTTAATTATACACCAACCTATTGAGGTTCTTGAGTCGATGTCAGAGTGGTGTACGGATCATCATAAAGAATCAGGGTTGTGGGATGCTTCGTTAAAGAGTCAGATAGATGTGGCGCAAGCTGAAACATCAATGATTGAATTTTTAGATACAATCGATAAATCTAAATCTGACTGGGTTTTAGCCGGAAATTCAGTGCACCATGACAAAAATTTCTTGCATCGATTTATGCCTTTATTAATGCAGCGGTGTCATTATCAGATTCTTGATGTATCCAGTATTGCTATAATGATGCGCTCATGGTTGAAAACTCAGGCTTTTAAGAAAAAACAAAGCCATCGTGCTCAAGATGACATTCTTGAGAGTATTGAGGAACTTAAGTTTTATAAAAACCAGCTGTGTGACATAAGTGAATAAATCTTATCTTTCATGGTATATGTGAGAAAGCAAGTGGGTGCTATGTATCAAAAGATATACGAGTTAAAAGAAGAGGGCCATAAAGAGTTTTTAGTTATTTGCAAGCAATGGGCTGATTCCTTGATGAAGCAAGAAGCATTGGTGATTGGTTTTGAGGGTGATTTAGGGGCAGGGAAGACCTTCTTTATTAGGAATATCCTAAGATCTGCAGGGTGTGATGAGGAAATCAAAAGTCCAACATTCTCGCTGCTTGAGACATACAATGTTGGCTCTCAGAGCTTTCATCACATCGATTGTTATAGACTGTCTTCAATAGAGCAGCTCACTTTAATTGGTTTTGATCTGTACGGGAAAGGCATAGCTTTAATAGAGTGGTCAAATAGGATTGAGGATCTTAGAAACTGTCTTGATATCCTTGTTACAATAACTGACGAAGGGTTTCGTCAGTATTGTTGTATTGCCTTAAGTCCTAAAGGTCATGACTTTATTTCTTCGATGCCTTAATCATCGAGAATATCCATGCTTTTAGTTTGACTTTTTTCTTTATAAGCTGAGGCAGTATTAGGGTCTCTTTTTGTGTGATGTGATGTGTGGTGAGACGGTTGCTTGTCATGTCGAACACGGCGTGGTCCACGGCTCCTTCTTTGATGCGGTGAAGACTGAGTGTCTTTGTCGCGGTATCTTCGAGTACTTGATGGGCGTCTTGGTCTTCTTTGATCAGGTTTTCTTTCCTCTTGTTGGTCTTTTGAGCTCGAAAATATCCATGAAACAAACTGTTTGACGAGTCCTTGAGTGTTTTCTTTGTTTGTGCCGCGCGATCTAAGCGTGTGCTTAACTTTAGGCTGCTCTCTCTTATGGGCTGTTGACCATGAGGGAATGGCCTCTTGTGCAGGGGCTGGCTGAGTGCGTTCTTCAATGCTTGAAGGCAATGTGGCGCCTGCTGGCATGCGCATACGCTTTAGAAGATATTTAGGGTAAGGCAAATGTTCATTAGGTACAACCATGACATATGTATTATAGGTTTTTTGAAGTCTGTCAAGCTGTGAACGCAGCTCGTTAATGATAAATGAACATGTGTCAATACTGACCTGTAACATGACGATGTCTGTCGATTCTTCAGCAATATTTTCCTCGACTTTGCGCAGAAGTTGGCTGCAAAAAGTGCTAATGGTGCGCGTGCGTCCTGTCCCATCACAGTGGGAACAAGATTGCTCATGGGTTTCAGATACAGAGGCGCCATTTCTTTGTCTTGATATACGGAGGCATCCAGTTAGCGATGATATAGACTCCGTTTTGATTTTTGATCGGTCATTTTGAAATGCCTTTTGCAGTGCTTTCTCTATCTCGAGTCTTTTTGATTTTTCAGTCATGTCTATGAGATCTATGTCGATTATGCCGCTGATATTTCTTAGTTTAATTTGTGAAGCAGCTGCTTCTACTGCTTCCAGATTAGTTCTATAAGCTGTTTCTTCGATGTCCTGACCTTGCGTTGCGCCACCTGAATTCACATCGATTGCTGTGAGTGCTTCACATTGTTCAATGATTATTGAGCCGCCTGATTTGAGGTCTATTTTCTTTTCAAATAATCTCTCTATTTGCGGTTCTATTTGGTAGTGAGTGAATAACGGTGCTTTAACATTATCATAGTATATCACTTTCTCTAAGAAGTCGGGTCTTGTTCTTTCGATAAAGCTTTTCACATGTTCAAATGTTTTTTCATCATTAACAATGATTTTACTAATGTCGCCTCTGAGTTGATCTCGCAGACACCTTAATACAGAGTCACTTTCTTGATGTATTAATGTGGGGTTATTGTATTCAGAAGCTGCTTTCTCAATAGCATGCCATTGAGCTGTTAGGGAATCAAGATCCCAGGTGAGGTCAGCTATATTTTGGCCAACGCCCGCAGTCCTGATAATTAACCCCGTATTTTTTTCGACAGAAAGTTGATCTAATAACACTTTTGTTTGCTCACGATCGCTTACATCTATTCGTTTCGATATCCCGTTGCATTTAGCGTTTCCAGGCATGATAACTAAGTAACTTCCTGCAAGAGAAATAAGTGTTGTTAGGGCTGCTCCTTTGTCGCCGCGTCTTTCTTTCTCAATTTGGACTAGGAGTTTTTGACCTTCTTTGATATTTATTTGTTCGCTGCCGTCATCACGTTGTGTTTTGTACGCTGGCGCTAGATCTTTGAAAGATAAAAAGCCATGTTTATCGTTGCCATAATCAACAAATGCTGCTTCAAAAGCATTGGTGATTTTAGAAACAACTCCAAGATAAATATTGCCTTTTGTCCGAACTTTGTTGGCCTCTAGATCTAAGTATATGATTTCGTGATGTTTTTCAGTTATTGCTATGCGAGGCTGTTCACGCATCATTGCATCAATCAGTATTGCTTTTGACATTGTTAATCCTAATGTTTATGTGTTTCTATCTGCTGAGTTGAGCATTGGCTCGACTGGTTTTAGGCAGTGACGGCAAGCTTGCGCTTGTTTCTCATCTGCTCTTTTGTGTGATCTATAATGAGCAGAGATTAATCTGAATGTCTCAGCAAACCTTGAAATTACACACACCATATCATACATTAACTCTACTTACAATGACTTAAATAGAAATGAGTTTAGCTTTTTAGCTCTAATTAGTAGTTGTTATGCGAATATACAGCCAACTTCTTTCAATTTAATGTTAGAACATTCGTCTGATATAGGTGCATTGTTCAGGTGTTTAATTTGTGTTATATTTATCAGAATAATTAATCTTTAGCCATGAAAAAAATTATCGAAGTTAATGATGGGTGCCGTCGTTTGGATCACTATCTGGCTAGTGTGTATAAGAATACACCCAAATCTCATATACAAAAAATCATTCGCAAGGGTGTTATTCGTGTTAATGGAATACGTGCACGTCACAATGCTAAACTCCATGTAGGTGATGAGGTGGTGATGCCTGAACCTGAGCAATCAGAACAGCCTCGCTTATCTCCTTCGCTAAATAGACTGCAGCATTTGAATCAGAGTGTATTGCAGGAAAATGATGATTGGTTGATTATTAATAAAAGTGATCGTTCTCCTGTTCACTCTGGGACAGGCCATTGCAGTGGTATTATTGATGACATATGTCATTTACGTCAAAGTACATACTATCTGGTGCATCGACTTGATCGTCAGACATCTGGTGTGCTTATTCTTGCTAAGCATATGCGTGCTAAACTGATTTTTGATGATATGTTCAAGCAACGTCATATTAATAAATTTTATGAGGCAGTCATAAGCGCTTGTCCCAGTAAAACTGGTTTTGAATGCCGTTTGCCACTCAAGAAAGTACATACGGCAGATGGCAGTCGGTCTTGCTATGATCAGAATGGCCAATCAGCGCATACGCTGTTTCATGTGTATAGGCAGAAACGTTATACAAGACTGAAAATAGAGTTGCTTACGGGTCGTTTTCATCAGATAAGATCTCACCTTTCTTTATTGAAAATGCCCATATTAGGTGACCGGTGGTATGCGGGGGATGATTTCATAGACGGCTTAATGCTTCATGCATCAAAAGTTGAATTCATGTGGAATGGGAAACGCATTACTCAAGAGGCGCAATGGCCTGCTAAAAAAAAGGCATGGCTAGATAGGGAGGGCTTGTGTGAATAAGGCGCTTATTTGCCTTGATTGGGATGGTACAATCGTTAATTCAATGTCTAGAGTCATCAACTCATTAGCTAAAGCTGCTATGGCTATGGACTTACCTGTTAGGAGTTATGGCTCCCTTTTTAAAGCTATCGGCAGAACACCTGAGAGCCTATGGGCTGAAGTTTATCCTCAGCATGTATTGAATGACGAAATGAGGGAGGCTTATTTTATTCGTGTTTCTCGCTATATGAAATCTGAACAGGTGACGTTGTTTCCGAGTGCCTATCAAGCGCTTGAAATTATGCAAGAGAATGCAAGATTGGTAGTTGTGACTAATAAGCCACTGGATTCTTTGCATAATGAGATCGAACAGTTCAACCTTAGCAGGTTTTTTTTAGCAACATTATCTGGTTGTGACTACCTAAAAAAGCCAAACCCCGATATGATTCTTACCGCTCAGGAGATGTTTCCTTCCAAGAGAACTTATTTGTTCGGTGACACCTATGCTGATAAGATAGCTGCTGAACGTGCAGGTTGTGCATTTCTTAGAGTAAGTTGCTCAGATGATTACACTGACTGTGATATTATGCATTGCACTCAACAGGTGTTAGAGTATACTTGATGGGTTTTTCTTTCGTCATTAATAAAACACTCATGTAGATTTTTGATATTATTTTTAGTATTATTATGTGATTCATATTGGGATTATCCATGTGGGAAGACATTAATGGAGAATTGCTCAGTGGTCTGTTAGCCTCTCTGTGTCCATATACTTTTTGTGCCGATATGTCGGCGCTTGTTAGTCGTATGATGTCAATGGGGCATGTTCAAGCTCTTTGTAAAAAAATCAGTCAAGTGTGGGAGGGTGAAGATAATAAAGACTTTTGGTGCCAGCAGTCTAAGCTTTTTTTAGCTGGCTCCTTCACATTCGATTTGGCAAAAGAAAAGCTAACCAGTCACGGTCTTTCATTAGATGACTGGTCAGTTTCCGTTATGACATTGGCTTGTTTTGCAGCATCATTAAATGACAAGAAGGCCTTTTGGACTGCATTATCACAATACCGCTATACCGTGCCTTATGTGACTGTGTATTGTGAAAATTCTTTTTCTCCAGTTAATGTGTTGGATGTTTGGCAAAAGCTCATGGGCCCTTTATTGCTCTCTAAAAAACATAAAGATTTCCATTCAATTATTTGGCAGCAAGCGTTCGATCTATCTACGATGATCTCACGACTTATGTTTGTAAGTCAGTGTCACCTCAATGATCATAAAGGCAGTATCTCACCTCTCTATATTTTAGTAGATTACCTTTCCTATAGGAATAACTATACGTTGTTAATAGCGCCAATGTTAGTGGATCAAATTGATCGTGATTTGTTGGAATGTCCTGATAATTCATTTTATGCTTTAGATATATGCCGAAAAATGGCCATTGCCTTTAGCAGGATGTGGAATACAAGCCAAAATAATAGACTCGATGCTCTGGTCTATGTTAATCAGGCTGCCAGGCGATTTGAGAGTTCAACCATATCTTTCTCTAATGAAGATAAGGTTAATAGCATAATGCCCATTGCTATTGATTTGATGATTGTACTAGGTAGGTTTCACCAGTTAAGGAACAATGTGAGTCATGCGGCTGTGATTCAGTGGGCAATAATGCGTGGAAGACTTGCCTATATAACTGCGAGTCAAAATCCACAACAAAAATGTTGTTTTTTAAAGTCGGCATTAATTCAATATGACGCCACTTCTGTTTTATCGAGGTTTTCAACAGACTTCAGACATGTGTGGAGTTATCAGACAGAACAAATGCGCCAAATAACTAGCTATGTGTATGCTGCATCTGAATTCTTTAATAACATAGCTAATTTAACACCTGCAGTTGCTAGCAACTGCCTGAATGCTCTAACAGGTCTGTATCCTCTTTTGACTCCCTATGACGTCTTGATTAATCGGAGTGATTTTGGTGCATATGCTCGAGCTCAACATTGTTACGCTGCGCGGTTTTTATCCTCTCTTGTCATATTACAAGCGAAGTACAGGAGGGATTTTGCGCCATGGTCGCTTGCCAATCAAGAAGTGAAAATGCGTTTAAATCTATGCAGTCATCCTATGCATACACCTTGTAATCAATTAAGAGATCTTTATCCTGTTGTCCTGTTGAACTCAGTTGCACAACAAGCACAGTCTTTCAGGAAAAAAGTTCAATTGCGTTGTGATGCGTTAGATAAATCATGGTTTGCCTTCAAGAGTAAGCCAACTTTGGCACACATGAGCCTTGTTTTTGAGGTATTAGGAAACTTAATGAACGCAATACGTTATGTTTCTAGCGAGACGATGCCGAATGTATTAAAAGACGTATTAGGTAACGCCGATAGGTACTTAAATAAAGTTCATGAAATGATGCTTAAAGAATTGGACTTGCTGTTAACTTATGATGACCTAAAGGAATTAATTAGTATAGTTGGATTTTCAAGATATCTGCACAACTATTGTATGATAATGCTCAATTATAAACTATGCCAAAAAAAACCTCCTGATTTTACTTTTCTTAGCAGATTAGTTGAATTCACACAAAGCACGCATCATGCGGCTAAAGAAGGTCTGTTAAAAAATCTTATTAATGTCTCAATTATTTATTTAAGTGATGCTTTAAATGAAGACACTATTGCCGGGTCACAAAGTGGCTTTTCACACATGTTTTTAACAGATAGTAGTGAGCCAGCACATAAAGCACATGAGTGGAGCTTAGAACTAGAGAGACCAGACTATAGGATGTTAACTAGCTATGAATTTCTTGTTGTTGCGATTATGCGGTGTCTTAATGATACCAATATTTCGTTATTGAACCGTTTTGACTGTGTGCTTATACGAGATTGGAATGTTAAGTTGAGAATAATGGAGCACATTCGTGACATAAGGAGTGCATATAGCGTGCCAATTGGGTCACAATTCGAGCTGATGTCTAGAGATAGGCCGGATTTGCTAAAACGTCCGATAAATTCTTCTGTATTGCTCTATATGCAGAATCTCCTTTTAAGTCTTTGGAGTCAGAGTGTTTTCAGTAGAAAAACTCTAAATATTGATCATGTCTTTATGCAACTTCATATGCCAATTGACTCGAGCTATTGCAGAAATTTTGATTTATTAGATGCTATGCCCTCGCTATTTTCTAGGAAAACAGGTGAGACAAATATAGCCATTCATGAACTATACATGTCTTTCGATAAGACTGTAAAGGAGGGTGTGAATGACTGGAGCCAATACAGTCGAGAAACTCTGCAGTTGCTGTGTTTAAGAGAGAATGCTGGAGATATTATTGGGCAGCGCAAAAAAATGCACAAACATGAGAAAAAACCAGGTCACTTGGTCTCTACTGGTTTAGAATTGTTCTATTCGCTTCGCCTAACTTCAGAAGACCGTGCCGATGAGAAAAATCCAAATTCAATATTGTGGAATCTGGAGCTAGCTAGGTATTTATCGGGAGAAATAGGCCATAAGAAAAAAGTCGCAGTGAGCTGTCTTGATTCTTTGAAAAACTATTTTCATTTTATTTATTGGTCAGACAAATACAATTCCATAGTGGGCCAGCTTGAAAGTTTTGCTGAGATCAAGCAGAAGTATGCTCGATTTATGTCTTTAGATGATGATCTCATGCCTATAGTAGGTTCATTTTGTGACTTCAAAGAAGCCAACCCCATGGTGGCAGCTATTATGGGGGATGTCTTGCTAAATAGGTGTATTCTAGCATTCTGTGAATCTCAGATTATGGAGCAATATAAACGTACAGAGAGTCTCGATAGAGTCACTAATTTATTGAAAAGAAATAAATGGTATCTCAAGTTTTCACGGAAAGTTATTTTCTTATACAGATATCTCTTGCTCTTAATAGCCAGAGAGTTAGAACAATGTTTGGTTAATGAATCATTTGAATATCTTAGTACAGAGATTGATGTATGCGACAGTATATCTATGGATGGACGAATAAACATTTGCGGTATAAGAGGTGCGATTATTGAAATTGTAAAGACTCCACGTGACTTAGGCAAGCTTTACGCAGGAGAGATGTTCTCTAATGAAAATGTGACTCTTAGCCATTTTGATGAATTTTCTAGTGGGAAATATAATAGTGATGGGGTGTCAGATGAACTCGTGTCGATGCTTATTGCCCATCAACTGAGTTTAGAGTTTGCCAGAAGCTTTGTCAATTTACTCCATTCATCTTTGCATGGCAAACATCAAGAAGCTTCCTATTCGCTTTTGTGTAGTGTAGAGAATGTCGAGTCGATTAGACTTGCACTGAGTAAGACTGACAGACACAAAGAATTTTTTCATATTGTTAGACAGTCTCAACAAAGTCCAAATATAGATCTTTTTGCAAGCAGGCCTACTCATCAGGATCAGTGTGGTGTCATCCAACGTCAAGGTGGTGGATATGATCCTTTTAACCAATCGGCTATTATTAGGGGTGTTCGAGTAGGCCTTAACGATGTGCACTATATAGCCGATAGGCTCATTCATCTTCAAGAGGCGGCTCATTCCTTGCATAAAGTCATTTGTTTTGAGAATCTTGTTTTTTTAATACAGGTTAGATCGTTTCAGACATTGATCAGTCAAGGTGTATTAGGCAAGTTTCCTATCTTCAATGATGCAGTGCAAGAGGACCGTTCTGATTTCTTAAGAGAAATGATGCAAGGGCGCTACTCTAAATCATCTCCCCTTGATCTGGGTGGTAGTGATTCACAAGTGAATGCTTTTCGTAGGACAATGCAAGAAAAAGTACAAGAAATCCATCTTTTCTCGGTGAGGAGATATCTTCTTGAAAGATGGGAAGAGCGTGGCATGGGACCACTTTTTCTAGATGCGATAGAGACTATGTATATGAAATTGTTTGATGTGTGTCATTTATTGTCAATGAAAAATGATACGGGGAAATGCCGGTATTTGATTGATTGTCGCTTCTCTAGTGCAATGCATGATCTATTGAGCATTTATTCGGAGGTTATAGAGGTGCTTTCGTGTATAGACGTTAAAACATCAAAACTGCCGTATGACGTGAGTCATATTTTCATTGAGCAACTCCCTGAAATAAAGAAGTCGTCGCTGCTGGAGCTTATTAATACTCTTTTTTCAGGAGAAAATAACTATGCAGCAAAAATATCTATTGTTGATCGATCTCCGAAGGCATTTAGAGTGGCGCGAAACAAACTGCCGCATGACATAACTGTGTTATTTGAAAACTTCGAAATCAATGATCAAGTTTTTCGTTTAGAAACAAGGAGCGGGTATTACTTAATGACCAATCAATGTCAGCTTTTTGTCAGGTTGATTGAAAGGGGCTGGTGTAAAGAAACCATTATTTCATCGACAGATTTGGTGAATTATGTCGATCAACTTTTTTGGGATTTTTGTGGATTAAAAGGCGCATTCTATCAATGCGATCCATCTGCACGATGCCATCAGTTCATGCTTATATTCTATGCAATGGTTATTTCTCATGAGATGTCTTTTTGTGATAATACGCTTGATATGTCTCAAAATAGTGTGTCTATGGATACGATTATCATTCTTACAAAAGCTTGGCAGTATATGACACTTCATTTTAAAGCAGGGGCCTGGGTCGATAAGTTCAAAGGGGCTTTTTTACAAAAGGTCAAACCACGTTTTATTGGCAGTTGGGGTGTAGGAAAATTATTTGATTGTGCCCATTTTAAATCTGTTGTTGAGGCAAGAGAGCTTTTTAATAAATATATAGAAAAAAAAGTAAATGATTCCTTTAGAGAGTCCATAACAAACAAAGACCCTTATTTAGTATTTGTGAGAACATATTACAGACAGCTAGTACAAGAGAAGACAGAGTTTGATGTTAGTTTCGAATTATGTTCAGATGATCCATTAATCTCATCAGTAAGTATGTCGCGCTATACGTATCATGCTATGCGCCTTGTACTCGGTATATATGGAAACAATATACCCAATAACAAAAGAGCTGTGGGTTATTTGCCACGGATTAGCGTACATGCAATTGACGCACAGATTAATGCAGTTTCATGCACATCGATATCTTGTTATTTTGATGATAGTTCGAAGATTGTCAAAGAAGAAGAATGGACGGACGAGGATATTATTTCGTTTAGACTTAGGGCTAAAAGAGCTTTTAAATTATTAGATGTTACTATTTCTCGACTTGAAATTGAGCTCTATAGCATACCAGCTGAGAGATCTGTTCAGTTGAGAGTATTGAGGGATATAATATCAATCATCAAGTCATTTTTAATGAGGTCGAGCTGTTACTCTGAGGATGTTTTTTGCTCGTTGGATAAGTATGTCAGCAATGAATTGATTTGTAGAATTGGCCATAATAAGCTTAAACAACTTACTAGACTTGGATTGATTGATCTATCAAGTCAATCACATGACGTATTGACATTTGCTGAAGCAAAAAAGCGATTTTCAGTCTTATTGCAGTGTGAAATAAATATATACAGTGCCAAATTTATAGACGAAGTTAGAAGTGTCAATATGAGTCCTTTAAATAGTTCTGATGTGATATTTCAATGGATGTATATGTTTTACTATCAGCAAGCACTGAAAGATGAAAACAGTGCTCTATTAAATGAACTAAGGGCCTGGCCAATTAGCATAAGCTTTGATGGCCAAGTCATTAAGATGCCGTTGGATGAGCGTATATCCAAATGCAAATATATTGTTAAAATGGCTATGCGGCCAAGTATAGATGCACAGATAGTAGAACATGATAGACAAAGATGCTCGGCAGATGTGATGATAATCGATATTTTGGCTGAGATGATCTACAGCATGAGATACTGGGATCATAAAAATTTACTTTTGGATTTAAGAGATTTTGGCGATCAAGTAACAGTATTAGATTTTTTGGACACTCATCAGATTTCTCAAAAAAGAAAGATTTTTATTGTGCCCTATATGGCTGATAGATTCCCATTTGATGACTATATTATAGTCGATGCGCGAACATCATCTCGGATATCTTGTCATTGCATGTCCAACGTCGATTCGACACTAATACAGGCTCTAGAAGCGGCGTATCAAGATGCTGAGAAAGATCATAAGGTATACCAAAGGATAGATC
Organism: uncultured Gammaproteobacteria bacterium; assembly: GCA_964568795.1. GTDB lineage: Bacteria > Pseudomonadota > Gammaproteobacteria > Comchoanobacterales > Comchoanobacteraceae > CAZMRQ01. The sequence continues at coordinate 12,888 of CAZMRQ010000034.1, forward strand.
AAAATGATGGGCCAGTGGATTGGCTTAGGAAAGTTTTGAGTGATCTTGTTAGGGTAGACTCTAAGAGCACGTCATATGTTCGTTATCAAAGATTCACAGGATTATCAGTGCATGTTCCAAGTTGTTTTAATGTTAGAATTATAGAGGATTGGTATTACTTCACGCATGTTAACGAGGTTCTAGGCAGTATGCTTGAGGCCAAGTCTGTACACCCATATGAATCTTTCGGTGGCAATATAGTTATCAATGATGACTTTCGAGGTTTCTTATTTACTGAAGGATGTTTAGTCGATTGTTCTGACAGAACAAAGACATCAGGGCCATATCCTCTTATAATTCACGTCATGAGCGATGTTAACAATATGATGCGTTATTTTGATGCGTATTGTACACAGAGTGCTGATACAAGTGATATATGTGCCAGGATTCATGCTGCATTTGCTGAAAAACTGAGTATTGCCGCTTTACAAGAGCGCCATCAAATAATTAGACTTGACAAAACGACGGTTAATAACAACTCAAATATTAATAGGTACTACATGGGTTCTGATCATGCTCTTTTGCAAAAAGGAGACAATTTACTAGGATTTGAACAAGACTTGGTGTGTCGGGGAAAATCCCGTATTCCTAGTTCTCGTTCCCTCAAGTTACGTGTCTATTCCCCAGATATGCAGCTTCGACCAGGCAGTCCTTTAGCGGGTGGCCAACCGATGCACACAATGAGAGGTGAAGGTTCTTCGTTTAATCAAGCCATCGATTTAAAGGATGAGTTTTATCGTGCATCTGATGGGTTGCTTGTTGATTTGATGCAATCGAGATTATCAATGAGCAGTGGCTTCTGTGTTGGTGAGCACCTTAGTGCTGTTACAGTCGCTATGACGCGTGGAATGATTATGTCTTCTGAAAGATCTTTATCACAGCGTTATGAGGACAATAACTTCGTTATTAGCGGTCGATTCACGCTTATGCAAATAGAGCATTTTAATATGGATTACATCGTGAAAGATATTGAAGATGCCATTTTTGCAGCGAAAGATCGCTCAGGATTTTCTAATGTGTGTAGTTTTTCTGTGGACACGTGCTCATGTATGATTCATGTCAATGTTGTGTATAAGAGAATGCCTTCATTATTGATGCCTAGGCGGATTGATGATGAAGTATTAGATATAAGTGTCAAAGCGATATTAGCTAGTTGTCTTCAAAATGATGAAAAAGAAGATTTCAGCTTCGTAGATGTGGGTTTACTTAGTCATACTATTAACGGTCAGCTTGATACGTTGATTAAAGCCATGCCTACTTGTAGGGGATCTTATTATCTTAGTTTGTCTATCGGAACAATAATTGATCATGATGGCTTCAATAAAACGTATACACTGGAATATAAGGGTGATAATGTTCAGGATGCAAAGAGCTTTTTCTTTAAAGAGGTGATGTTATCATATCTCTCGTGCATACGCTTGTCATTGCTCTATTTGGGTTGCACTGTCCCTAAATTTGAAACATATAATGGACTAGTTATCTGGCTCAGGGAAGCTTTCTCACAGACATCTGTTGCTCCTATTTCTTCAGAGGATGTGAATTATATTGCGGTGTTTGAAAAAACAGCTCTTTTGCATATTGCGAAAATGCTTGATCCGTGGGCTTCAATCACAACGCAATCGCAACTGAGTTTTCAGAAGTTAGTCACGCAATCGCTTATGCTAACTGCATCTGTCTGTATGATAAAATGCAATGCAGATTCTGAGAAATGGATAAAAGTGCCGGCATACAACTCCAAAGATTTAGCATCAATGATTTTGGCATATCTCCAATGGTACTTGTCCTTGATTCGCCATGATGCTGTTGCTTTTGAATGCGGTGATAGCAAAGAGCTAAACGAATTCATGCTACAGGATAATAGTAGGGAAATTAATGAATTCTGCATGAGTATAGATCCTCATGAATCAGGGATTACTTTGTTGGATCCACCAGCAAGAAGTCATTGTTGTCCTGAAAAAGTAAAGAGAGGGATTGTCCCTCTCGTGAATGAGTTTGGTATTTTTTCTCGAGAAAAAGGTGATGTGTATAGTTTTGAGCCTTTACGTAACATGTTAATGAGATATTTCTGATTATCATCACTGTATGTATAATCCAATTAGGTAGTGAACTAGTTGTATGTATAGGTTCAGATGTGGATGAGACAAATATGTGATGAAATAAGACCTCATGATTTAACCAAAAGGAGGCCTTATGCAGATAAAATATCTCCCGCAGAAAATCATAC
>CAZMRQ010000035.1:0-15104 GCA_964568795.1 uncultured Gammaproteobacteria bacterium
TCCCCTGCACATTATATATTATATCTGAATGTTTTATATATCAATGCCACTGTACAGTGTCTAATTAGAATTTTGACCCACTATATTTATCAGTTGTACTGAAACATGTATAACCGACATTCAAGATATTTGACTTTTTTCTTATCCGATGTTCACACAACAAATGATTCCCGTCTGTTAACTCATTTAAGCTAAACTAAAACTTACGTCTGTTGGTTTAGACATATAAATATCGATAACTGAAAAAAAGCAATAACTCTCAAAGTAGTCATAAATACGTACTTTGTCCCTTTGTCCGATGTGTTCTTCAATTAGCGAAGAACTCTTTTTCAGAATAAAGCAGACTTTCCACATTTTTGATGAATAAACTCAAGCAATGGCCTAATCCCATCATGTGAAGTGGAAGAAATCACAATACCTACCGAGCACAACTGGCTTAACTCCTCCTGACTCAATAGATCTTTTTTATTATAAACTGTGACAACAGGCATGCTTAGCTCTAGTGAAGCAAGCACCTTATTCACGCTATCGACCTTATGCTGACGCTGTTGATCTGCCGCATCCACAAGATGGATCATAAAATCACAGTATTCCAGTTCCTTAAGTGTTGCAGCAAAAGCATGAATAAGTTCTTGGGGAAAACTCTGCATAAACCCAACTGTATCAATGAGACAGCAATGATTTAGGTCAGGATACTTAATACGACGAACGGTGGGGTCTAAAGTCGCAAATACCTGCTGTTGCACATACACATCTGCCGACGTCAACTGATTAAATAAGCAACTTTTTCCTGCATTTGTATAACCCACAATACCAATAATGGGTTGATGGCTTTCCTGGCGCTTCTTTCTATTTTGATTACGGGTCTGCATGACTTTATCGACACGCTTTTCAATATGACTAATTCTTTTTTGCAATAAGCGCCGATCAGTCTCAAGCTGGGTCTCACCTGGCCCTCGAAGTCCTATGCCACCTTTTTGTCGCTCAAGATGGGTCCATCCTCCTTTGAGTCGAGCACTCAAATAACGGCATTGAGCCAACTCTACTTGCAGTTTCCCCTCATAGCTTTTAGCTCTATTGGCAAAAATATCCATTATTAATTCATTGAGATCTATAACAGAAACATTGAGCTCTGTGACAATATGCCTTTGATAGGTTGACTTTAAGGGATTACTCAGTATTACCTGAGACACTCTAAGCCGCTGACAAAGCTCTGCCAAATCTGCAATTTGTCCTCCACCCAAATAGTGGCGTTGATGAACTTGCCGAATACGCATTAAGGCAATAAAAGATACCGATAAATCCGTTGATTCAGCAAGGCTCACAAACTCGCTAACACTCAAAGGTGCATCGCGTTGAACAATATATACAAGAAGAGTCTTCAAGGATTAGAAATTCTCGATAGCTTCTTCTTCTATTTCATGCATATCGGATGCATGCTCAGATTCCTCAATATCATGCCAGACGACATTGCGTGAAGGCTGAATAGTGGCAATCGCATGTTTGAAAACTATCTGTTTGGTATTGTTTTTCAATAAAACAACTTGTTGATCAAATGCTGATACCTGACCCTGTAAACGGATGCCATTAGTTAAATAGAGATTTACTGGAACTTTTTGTTTACGTAGCGCATTTAAAAATGGGTCTTGTAAGTACTGGGTTCGGTTTGTCATTATGTACTCCTTAATAAAATTTGTTATAAATCCAACAGAAGTCTAATTTTCTGTTCCTGTTATTACAATGTGTACTACACACTAATATGCCATCCTAACACATCTAGAAAATAAAATCCATATATTTATTAATCACACATATGAAACCCTGCATCTAAAAGTATGGTAAATGTCTGTATAAAAATGATAAAAAATAACTTAATACCCAAAAGAATTACTTAATAGAAAATTAAAAAAGAGAAAATATTGAACTGTTTCGCATTTATATGATTCTTTTGCACACAGACTGCAGGGCTGATGAAGCATGATCAGGCAATACTATATCAGCGTCTTTCCATCTTTTTAACCAAGTCAGTTGATGTTTCATATAACGCATGGTGGCATGCAATATAATTGACTCAAGATCAGCGCGACTGATGCCCCCATCAAGGTAATGCCAGACCTGTCTGTATCCAACCGCCCGCATTGAGGGCATCTCGAGCGATAAGTCACCCCTATCACGCAAGGCTATAACTTCATCAATAAACCCATCTGCAAGCATTTGCGCTATCCGCAAGCTAGCTCGCTCATGCAAGTCATGTCTGGTGTTAGGATACAGTATTATAGTATGGTATTGCCATGACCCTGCTTCCTGCTGCAACCAGTAGTCATAAAGATGCTTTCCAGTTTGCCTATATACTTCAAGTGCGCGCATAATTCTCTGCAGGTCACGCGAATGCAACCGCTCAGTCCACTGATCTGATGAATCACACAACTCCTTCCAAAGTGCCACACCCCCTTTAACTGAGTAATCAGAAAAAACTTGCTGCCTAATAACTGGATCAATGACGGGAACTTTTGCCAACCCAAGCTGTAAGCGATGTGCAAACATTGCTGTCCCACCTACCAGAACAGGAACACGCCCTCGTTGATGGATTTCATTCATAACCTGCTCTGCATCCCTGACAAACTGACTAACACCATAGCGCTCACTGGGATCACATATGTCTAACAAATGATGGGGGACAAGCTGTTGGTCCTTTTGACTAGGCTTAGCAGAACCAATATTCATGCCTCTATAAACCTGACATGAATCCACACTCACAATTTCACACGGCAAGCCCGGAAGAACTTCCATAGCTGCACTGCTTTTTCCCGACGCAGTTGGCCCAAGAAGGACAACCACAGGCTTGGCGCTTAATTTATTCGTCGTCATCCCAACTCAATGCACCACCAGTCTGGTATTCAATCACACGCGTTTCAAAAAAGTTTTTCTCTTTTCGCAAATCAATCATTTCACTCATCCAGGGGAATGGGTTGGAAACACCGGCGTACAATTCAGGCAAGCCTATCTGAGCTAAACGGCGATTAGCAATAAACTGCAAATACTCATGGAACATCTCTTTATTCATCCCAAGGATTGGCACTGGCATTGTATCCGCAGCATACGCATATTCAAGCTCAACCCCCTTTTTGACATGCTGGACAACTTCTTCCTTAAACGCATCGGTCCATAAATGAGGATTTTCCTTAACAATTTGATTGATCATATCAACCCCAAAGTTCAAATGCATCGATTCATCTCGGAGAATATATTGGAATTGTTCTGCAGTCCCCACCATTTTTCCACGACGTCCCATTGATAATATTTGAGCAAATCCCACATAGAAAAATATTCCTTCAAAAACCAAGAAGAAAACAATAAGGTTACGTAAAAATTCTGTGTCACTCTCGACCGTACCTGTTTGAAAAGAACTATCCGACAGACTTTGACAGAATTGCAATGACCAGTTTGACTTGTCTCTGATTGAAGGAATCTCCCGATACATATTGAATATTTCACCTTCATCAAGCCCTAAACTTTCGATAATATGCTGGTATGAGTGGGTATGCAATGCCTCTTCAAATGCCTGTCTTAACAAAAACTGTCGGCACTCAGGACTGGTGATGTGACGATACATCGCCAGCACTAAATTATTAGCTACCAATGAATCTGCTGTCGCAAAAAAACCTAAATTACGCTTAACAATAGTTCTCTCTTGTTCAGACAAACCCTCACTGTCACGCCAAAGATCAATGTCCGCCAACATACTGATCTCATTGGGAGTCCAATGGTTTGCCAGCTGACTCAAATACTTCTCCCATGCCCACGGATGCGCAAATGGCACCAGTTGATTAACATCGCAATCACCATTGATCACTTTCTTTTGGCTGACCTGAATTTTCTCATTAGTCATTTCAATATTTTGAACGCCTTTAGGCATAACGCCTGATTTCTCTTGTATCATCTCTATCTCCCAATTATTGACATGCTTCACAACCTGGATCATCAATAGAACAAATCTTTGCGCCACTTTGAACAGACACTTGATTTAACGCCCCATCAGTCAACGTTGACTTCTCTGCTGTTGTGGCGCCCAATGACCTCAGATAATAGGTGGTTTTTAAACCTGCTCTCCAGGCATGCATGTACAGATCATGCAGCTTACGTCCTGATGGCTTAGCCATATACAGATTTAAAGACTGCGCCTGATCAATCCACTTCTGCCTTCTTGCTGCAGCATCGATTAAAGTTTCAGGCTTGATTTCAAATGCCGTGCAAAAAACAGCCTTTATATCGTCAGGAACGCGTCTAATATCTTGAATGCTTCCATTATTCAGTTTTAGATCATGACACATCTGATCATCCCACAATCCCCTCTCTTTAAGTGCGTTGATCAAATAAGTGTTAATCACAGTAAACTCACCCGAGAGATTTGATTTAACCTGCAAGTTCATATAGCAAGGCTCAATAGACTGAGACACATTGACTATATTGGAAATTGTTGCCGTAGGAGCAATGGCCATCACATTCGAATTTCGTATTCCATATGCCTTCAATGCTGACCGAACAGGCTCCCAGTCTAAACGACAGTGCTGATCCATGAATAAGGTTTCTTCAGTCCTGTTTTCACGCAAGTATTTTATGGAATCAATGGGCAAAACACCTTGACTCCATAAAGAGCCTTTGTAACTGGGGTAGACACCTCTTTCTTTAGCTAACTGAATAGACGCGCTTATAGCATGAAAACTAATAAACTCCATTAACTCATCAGCGAACTCCACTGCTTCCTTCGACTCATATGGCAATTTCTTTCTGTACAAAGCATCCTGGAAACCCATTAATCCCAACCCAATAGGACGGTGAAGACGATTGCTACGCTCAGCCTCATCAAGTGCGTAGTAATTGATATCAAGCACATTGTCGAGCATTCTAACAGCCGCATATATTGTATTGGCTAACTTCTTCTCATCCAGCACTCCATGACTATCCATATGATGGGGAATGCATAAACTTCCTAGATTGCACACAGCCACTTCATCATCGCTGGTATTGAGAGTAATCTCTGTACACAAGTTTGAACTGTGTACAACGCCCTGATGCTTTTGAGGATTACGGAGATTACAAGGATCTTTAAATGTCATCCACGGATGTCCTGTTTCAAACAACATGGACAACATCTTACGCCATAGATCAAGAGCAGGCATCTGTTTATACGCAAACTCCCCATTAACTGCGCGCTGCTCATAATCGGCATACGCTTTCTCAAATTCGGGACCAGATATTTCATGCAAATCTGGCACATCATTTGGAGAAAACATAGTCCACATTTCTTTAGATCTAACCCTCTTCATAAAAAGATCTGGCACCCAGTTCGCTGTATGCATATCGTGAGTTCTTCGTCTGTCATCTCCTGTATTTTTACGCAAGTCAAGAAAATCCAAAATATCTACGTGCCATGTTTCTAGATAACCACACACAGCACCTTGCCGCTTCCCTCCTTGGTTGACAGCAATGGCACAGGAATCCATAATTTTCATGAATGGCACTATCCCAGATGACTTGCCATTTGTGCCAACGATTTTGGCACCATTAGATCTCACCCGCGTCCATGAATTGCCTAATCCCCCTGCCCATTTAGATAACATGCCATTCTGCAATACAGATGTCATGATTCCATGTAGATCGTCCGAAATAGACGTTAAGAAACAGCTGGATAACTGCGGGTGCATTGTGCCCGCATTGAATAAAGTGGGTGTTGATGGCATATACCGTAACTCAGATATTGTATTATAGTAATCAATAGCGGCCTTGGTAGGATTCTTTTCTTTAAGTGACAGACCCATTGCAACACGCATGAACATGAGCTGAGGAAGCTCAATACGCTCTTCATTGTCGTGTATTAAATAACGGTCATAAAGTGTTTGCACACTCATGTACGTCAGCTTCTCATCTCTCATGCAATCTATTGCTTTGCTCAGTGCAGCAAAATCAAATAACTCAGACAACTTTGGATTAATGAGAGAGAGCTGTGCACCTTTTGTAATGAACAAGCCAAGCAAGTAACTGTAATCAAACCCGCCTTTTTTAAGCTGTGTTGTCTTGCCTTCGTAATAAGACACAGCCTCCTCACACAGCCTATGACGCAACAAACGTGATGCCATAAAACTGTAATTAGCCTCGCGCTCAATAAAGGACCTACACGACATAATCATGACTTCATTCACTTGCTTATACGTGACTTGGTCGAATAAATTCCTATATGCATCAGCCACAATGAGTTCAGCCTCAATGTTATCCAGACCACTCGCTAACCCTTGTAAAAACGACCTTAGCCCTTCCTTATCCAACTCTTTTAATTGACCATTTGGAAGCTTGACTCTTATACATGGCTCATAATTAGACTGTGTTTCATAACGCACACGCAATCGTTCTTCGCGAAACAACACATATGATCGAGCCACATCATGGTCACCGCATTCAGATAGTGCAGATTCAATATAATCTTGGATAGATTCACTGTGCACTATTCCACCATTCGGATACTTATCACGAATCTTAGCCGATACAGCATACGCTGCTCTCTCGACTTTTTCCTGTAATTGAGAAACTTGCATAGCAAGATCAGGGTGTACATCAACATACGCAGCCCTTATCGAATTATCAATAGGGTGATCACTGAAAGGAACCACATCCCCTGATTTGGCTTTAACTACTTGGTAAAGGTCATAATTTAAACCTGCACGTGAAGCCATAGACGATTGCGGCACAGTAGCGAAAGGAAGATCCACCTCAATTTCACGTATGCGTGCCATGTCAAATATACGTCTTTGATCAATTGGGTGAAACGGTGTTCCATTTAAAGGATTGATCAAACAGCCGTTGGTGATTTGTGGGCTATTAAGGAGTTCCCGAACATCAAAACAGTGTTGTTCAGCCGTTACAATCCTATATTCTGAGGGCATATTAGTCTCACTCTCTGGAAAGTAGGCTAATGGACGCAATGAAGAAAAATATAAAAGAAAGTCATGCACCTCTCTAGATACATTGTCATGATGATGTATTTGAGATAATACAGCGAGTTTGTCTTCCCACTCCTCATCTGTCGATGTATAAAGGGTTAAGATAAGATCAATAATAGTCATTGATGCAGAATCATAACCCGCACGCTCTAATGTTAATAAAGAACCAGCTAAATGCTTGGGCAGTTTTTGTATAAGACCTTGGTACTCCTTGCTTACTGGGGTAAGTAAATCAGTTTGATCGGCTATTGATGACATAATATAATTTTCTCCTAAAACACAATATCTAGTAATTTGAGCCCCTCATATACAAAGATAAAGTGGTTTCCACAAGAATGTCAAGCTGAAAAAATGGCTAACACTAACAATAAAACCACTTACATCGATTGCCCCAAAAAAAGACTTAAGGAAAACCTAATCTTTTTCCCCTGTCAAGAAATAAAAAATTTTTTTTCTTTTTTTAACTTGCAATTTTAAAGTAGGTTGCTATGATTACCAGACAGATCATTTTATAGGAATAATATGGCAACAAGACAACTCTGTTGTACCGTCGCAAATGGCGATTTTCCAAAGGCACTAAGACAGCTCAGAAAAAAAGCTGGCACAGCACGTACCTCTCGTGGCCGAAGTGCTCCGTTTCATACCACCGCAACAAGCAGAAAACGCAAAGAAACAGCTGCCGCTAAGAAACGAACCCATAAAAATTTCATTAATCTGATTCGATCTGTTCAAGCTATGTCAAACCGTCCTGTCTCTGAAAAGGAACTCACTGAAATTTATAAGTAGATTATGGGCAAGTATAGCCGTTCATCTATTCACAAAGTACTCGATAGTATTAATATAGTTGACTATATAAGCCAAATAGCTAAGCTTAAAAAAAAGGGAAAAGACCATCTTGGTCTATGTCCTTTTCATAGTGAAAAAACACCCTCTTTTACTGTAAGCGATACCAAACAATTCTTTTACTGCTTTGGCTGCCACACACATGGGAACCTCATCGACTTCGTCATAAAACACCAACAGCTGACTTTTCCAGAAGCCGTTAAATTTCTATCCGAAAAATATCAAATACCCTTAGAAGAACTCGACGCATATGATGAAAAAAAAGAAACTCAGAGAAAAACAATCAGTGCTCTCAACCAAAAAGCCCAACTTTTCTATATCCAACAATTGAAGAACTCTAACAGCGCGCTAGCCTACCTAAAGCAACGTGGCTTATCCTCTAGCTCGCTCAATGAGTTTGGTATTGGCTTTGCTCCTGACTCATGGCACGCACTGTATGAACACTGCCAACCAATTAGCAAAGAAAACCAGGAAACTTGTGGCTTATTTGCCCACAAAGGGGCGCGTGTTTATGATAGACTGAGAAACCGAATTGTTTATCCAATTCATGACTTAGCTGGTCGCTGCATAGGGTTCGGCGGCAGAGTCATTGATCCGGAAAATCAACCTAAATATCTTAACTCCCCTGACACACCCCTTTTTAATAAATCCAACGTCCTATATGGATTATACGCATGTCTTAAAAGCAAACAATCTCAGGACCTTATTGTTGTTGAAGGATATATGGATGTCATTATGCTTCATCAGCATGGCATTAAATCAGCGGTTGCCTCACTAGGGACTGCATTTACTCTTGGCCACTTAAAGCTTTGTCAACGCTATGCTGAACTAAGCATCACTTTCTGCTTTGATGGCGATAATGCCGGTCAAAGAGCGATGCACTCTATTATTGATATTCTCCTGCCTCACATTAATGACAAACAAAAATTTAAGTTCTACATTCTCCCTCATAACCAAGATCCTGATTCACTGATACAACGCGATGGCACCGAATCATTCCAAAAACACCTCAAACAAGCACATACCTTAGATCAAGTTCTTGAACACCGTTGGCAGCAAGGTCTCGACATATCCGACCTGCAAGATCAAGCCAAATACCTCAAGAAAGCACAAACCGACTTAAAAAAATGCCCTGACTCTTTTTTTAAGAAACTAATGCTTGATAGACTTGCACAGCAATACCCGATTCACCCCACAACCACAACGAAACCACCCTCTCCCTTGGAAAAACAGAAAAACCCTATGAATGGGTGGATTGAGTGCTTGTCTTGCTTGCTTCATCAACCTCAACTTATCCCTGAATTTCACCAAAAACTCGAGCCCATTCATAATGTCATGCCCGAAAACCTACAACAATGTCTGAAACACCTTGATTCCTTTGCAAAACATTTGACTATACCACAGTTGCTCGAAGACACCCGACAAGACACAACAATACACCAATGGATCAATAAAGCATTGTCCTATCAGGAACCAGCCCACCCAAATACTTATGTTGAAAACTATAGCCTTTTCCTCAAAAAAAAGGTATTGGAGAAAAAAATAGGAGAACTTCTTAACAAATCTCAACGTACTAAAGCTGAGCAATATCAACTCTCTGAACTTATTAAATTAAAACATCACCTAACAAATATGAAATAAAATACTTTTTTTTTCACAATCGACTATACTAGTATCATACAATAAAAGAGTTAAATATCATGATACAAAGAAAACTATTTAAATTAATCAACCAACCAGACATTGACTTAATGCAAAGCAGCATACTCGAATGCATTCGATATCTCGATGAGTTCCTGGTTGGAACCAAAGACGTGCAGATGCGCGTAACGACGGACACAGGCAACAAACGCGTTTATGAGGTCGTCTCCGAAACTCAACAGGCATCTGTCCAGGAAACTAGCGCGATGGACTCCGAAACTCAACAGACATCCGCCCAGGACATTATCACCCTCCCTGGCTATATTCTCTTTTTTCATCCTGACATTCGCCATGCACTTTTAGACTTCATATTGAATGAAAATGTACTAAAAATAACGAGTCTCATGGAAAATCTGAGTGAAAAACTCGAACAGATCACCCCCCCTTCTATCAAATCTGCTTTCAGTAAAAATAAACTCTATCATCCTCTTGAGGAGATTTGTATAAACACTTTTATGCATGAACAGGATAGCCAAGATACTCCAACCTACGAATTCAAAACTTGCAAAGAGCTTATAGCTGACCTTAAAAAGTTAATGGAACCAAGCAAACAAACAAAGAAAGATGGTATTATTCAAGCTATTACACATATTGCTATGATACCAATGAGTATGACTCTTTCCTCTACTCGACTAACAATGCATACGCTCAAAGCAACTATAAATATTGCCTGGATTGCAGCAAAAATGACTGGCGATTTATTCGGCGTGCTTTCTGTCGCCTATAGAAAACCAGTGCTAGCTATTATTAATAAAACACTGGATACTCAAAGTGACGCACATAAATTTATTACTCAGTTCTTAACGCGCAATGCCGATGAGGGTCCTGTAAAAAATGTCAAAGACATTATAGTGGGATTACAGGACATAGCAGTGGAGGCAGCGCATCGGGGTATTAGTATTGCTGCTGATACCTTGGTATTGATATCCAATGTACTACTCCACCTGAGTGTTGCTTGTAAAAAAACCATCGATGTAACCGGGTTACTGCCTAAAGTGAATGTGCTAGTCAATAAACTGATCCCTAACGCTGATAATAGCCCAAAGCCATGCTAATAGATGATTCAAACCTGATATCTTGCTCCATTTGTCAGAGTAAATGGGTCATTTCCATTGTTAATTAGTGCAGGAAACAACATCTGTGTGCCCTGCATAGATGGAGCGAACGGAAGTTTCTTTGAATTCAGAGCCCCCCCCATTCCTAAGTTGTAAAATTTATGAGTAACGTTTGTTATTGCACTCAAGTAAGTCCTTGGCACTTCAAGATTCTTTGTCTTCTGATAAAGGGACTCTGTTACGTTAATATGTTCTCTGTTCTGGAAAAATGCCAGAGCCATGACAGCTGGAATAGAAATAGTGGGAAAGACAATGTTAAATAAAGATAGAAAAACATAAAATTTTTGACTGATCTCATTTTGAGATTTGTTCCTATATATATCTTCAAAGAACTTAGTAATTGCATTACCGTCGCTAACTTCAGAGCACCTAGTAATTACAGGAGCATGTAACAGATGACTTTTCGCTTGCTCAACGATGAATGGCATTATAGTGAAAGAGAACATCACGGCTGCACTATACACAGTATATTGAGACGCAATCATTATTACTGCCATGGTTGCCCAATATAGAAAAGGTTCAGAGTTTAATTTTGCTAATTTTCTTATCATTTTATTCTTATTTATTAATGACATGACCGTACTAAGAAATTCGACAGATGCCAAGAAATAATCAAATAAAAACCTTTAATAACATGTAGAAATATGTTTTTAATAGAATTAATTGGTATCTTGATGAGTTGACTGGAAAAAACTAAGCAAGGAAAGCTAGTTTTGGCTATATAGAAAAAAAATACCCCATTGTCATTGAGAAATACGATTATTTATCATTGTTCTGGTACATTTCATCTTACTTGTGTGCTAGATTCCTCTGGATTTTGAAGAACATAATATGAATAACGATATCTATATCCACAGTATCGCGCATGCTGAATTATTGGCCTTTGCGCATGCATTGTGTGCTCACAAAAATCAGCCAATGATGTCTTTGCGACTTGCCAAAATGTATGAAAAAGGAGCACCGTTTTTCTCAGAGCCTAATTGGGAAAAAGCTCTCTACTATCACCAACAGGCTATCTTGGGGGAGGCATATGAAAGTGACTACCACCTAGCACGATGGTATTGTGTAGGTTTAGGGCCTTATCCAAAAAACCCCAATAATTTCTTACCTCCCCAAGGGGAGGCCAGCAAATAGTGCCAATTGCTTTACCTATCAATTTCATGCAACTTGTACTAGCTTTTTTTGTAATTATTTGCTTTAATTCACTATTGAATATATTAAAGAAAGATTTATGAGTATTGGATTTGATCCTGACATACAATTGAAAGAACTTATCGAAGTAGGACGAGAGCAAGGATGTATAACTGTCTCTCAACTCAACGATTATCTCCAAGATATGATAGATGAGAGCTCCCTCGACAGCATTATTGATATGCTACACGAACGTGGCATCCCTGTCACTGAGAGCTTATCCTCCACAGGTGGACTTGACATTAAAACTAAAGGTCGAGTTAACACTGATGATAATGATATTTCTGAAATGTCTGATGCAATCAATGATGGCAATCGTGACCCTGTACGTATCTACATGAAAGAAATGGGTATGCGTGACTTGCTCTCTCGTCGAGGCGAAATAGAGATAGCAAAACGCATAGAAGAAGGAACACTCATCACCATGAGAGCCTTAGCTCGCTCCCCCACAGTCCTTGATGGCATTCTCAGAGATTATGATAAAATCATCAACAATGAAGGATCTGTCAGTGATTTAATCCCTGGCTTTCTAGATGAAGAAGCCCCTCTCGAAATGACCAGCCAAGTAAATTATGCGTCCAAAGTCACTAATAAACTTAGCAACAACGATGATGATCTCCCTGCCAGTGAAGATGAAGACATATTCAACACTGGTCCAGACCTTGAAAGGCTGACAGATATCATGGAAAACATACGTCAGTTAAACAATGCATACAAAGTATGTCTTGCTACCGACAAATCATGCAACAAAATTATCAAAAAGCTCCAAGAAGACTTTTGTCAACTCAAAATCAGTTACAGATATGTTCGTAAGTACTTAAAGACAATCGATGATGAAATTGAAAATATCAAAGAATGCGACAAACAGTTTATTGACATCCTCATTAACACCTGCCGAATACCACGCAGAGAGTTTAAACAAGCATACGTCGATCACGAGATTGAAACTTCTTGGCTGAAAGATCTTGCTAAAAAGCATGAGTGTCTCGAAAAAAATTATGAGCACTACAAGCCAGTCTTTGCTAGGATAATTCGTAAGTTGCGCGAAGTTTCATCAAAACTTCTACTTCCTATTAAAGATATTAAAGATATTAATAGGGAAATTTCAATCGGTGAAGCAAAAACAAAAAAAGCAAAAGCTGATATGATTGAAGCCAATTTACGTCTCGTTATATCTCTATCAAAAAAGTACACTAATCGTGGACTGCAGTTCCTTGACCTCATTCAAGAAGGCAATATAGGCCTGATGAAAGCAGTGGATAAATTTGAGTACCGACGTGGCTTTAAATTCTCAACCTATGCCACTTGGTGGATCAGACAAGCTATCACCCGATCAATTGCTGATCAAGCTCGTACGATACGTATTCCTGTACATATGATCGAAACAATGAATAAAATGAATCGATTGTCCAGACAGATCCTTCAGCAAACTGGGCATGAACCATCTCTTGAACAACTCAGCAAAATGATGGATATGCCAGCTGATAGAATACGCAAAGTCATGAAAATCACCGAACCTGTCTCTACTGAAAGTCCTGTTGGTGATGGTGATGATGGATCTAATATTGGTGAATTCATCCAAGACACTACAACAAAAGCGCCTATTGAGCTTGCTGAAAGTGAAGGGCTTTCTGAAGCAATAGAGGAAGTATTGGAAAGCCTCACGCCTAGAGAAGCAAAAGTATTAATGATGCGCTTTGGCATACGCATGAATACAGATCATACACTAGAAGAGGTAGGCAAACAATTCACAGTGACCCGAGAAAGAATTCGACAAATCGAAGCGAAAGCCCTGAGAAAATTACGCCACCCCTCCCGTATCGAGAAACTCATGAGTTTTTTAGACAATGCACATGATGATGAATAGCTATGATATGGCAGATCGTTTTAATTGTGATGCTTCTTCAAATAACGATTCTACTGCATGAGTGTGCTCATGCCGTTTTTGCTGCTTTTTTCAAAATTAAAATCAAAACTCTTCGAATAGGTTTTGGCCGAGTTATTTGGGGAAAAAAATTAGCAGGAACAAACATTGAATGTGCTTTGCTGCCTCTAGGGGGTTATGCACAACTTGATGAGCAGCAGCTTGCTCAATCATCTTTGTGGCAAAGACAAATCATTTGGCTTGCTGGGCCAATGAGCCACCTTCTTATTGCCTGGGCATTGATTGTACTTGCATACCTCCACCAAATCCCATCTCAACCTGTCGTTATTGAAGCACATACTCCTACTGAGTTCATCCAGAAAATTCCCCCTTTACACCAAAAAATCAACTCTGTTGAGAGCATACCTATCCATAGCTGGGGTAACTTTATCCAAGCAATAGTCATCTATCATGGCAAAATCATCACAGCAAAGACATCACACGACTCTCTCACGATCGATCTTCGTCATTGGCGTTTGCAACGTGAAACACCTGATATTCTAAAAAACCTCGGAATCACGCCATACCTTAAACCCTATACAATTTATATTAATGCACCCCCGCTATTCCCCACAGGTAGCATTCTAACGCATATCAATGGCCTGAAGATCAGACATGGACATGACCTAGTCACTGCACTCCAAGGACAGATAGGACAAAAAGCCCTCATCCAAGCCAAGCATAACACTGACGAAATAGTCCACTCAATCCCGGTCAACTACAGATTCGGTACAGCTTGGGTAGCTGAACCATACCTTGCATTGCAACTCGCTAGCACTGCACCAGAGACGCAATGGCACCCCAAGCATTTTAGCATCTCCGGCACGTTCACTGCATGGATGAACTTGTTCAGGTTTCAACTAAGTCTCCTCAAAGGCATTGTTTCCGGATCAATCAATTGGCAGATCCTTACTGGGCCTGTTGGTTTCTTGTCTCAGATGATCAAGCTTGTGAGTCATGGTCAACTCGCGCATATTTTGCTTGGCTTAGCCTCACTTAATTTTTGGCTTTTCTTTCTTAACCTGCTCCCCATTCCACCATTAGACGGTGGCAGATTTATGCTTGAATTCTTCAAACCCTCCAAGCGACTTATTCAACTCTTCAACCGCCTTGGCATTATTACGATTGCAACATTCATTGCCATCATCAGTATCAATGAAGGGGTTTTTGTTCTGGAGCAATGGCATACAGCTGAACTGATGATGGCGCAGCAATAAAGCTTGTTTTTTAACGTGTAATAGATTATATTTGGGCAAATGCCGGGGTGGCGAAATTGGTAGACGCGCTAGATTCAAAATCTGGTGGTGGAAACACCGTGTCGGTTCGAGTCCGACC
>CAZMRQ010000036.1:0-14651 GCA_964568795.1 uncultured Gammaproteobacteria bacterium
TGTAAAAGACGGCACATGGGGTTCCTATTAGAGACAGATAGTGTTAGATTAAGGTGTTGGGAAAAGTAACTGAAACCTGAACGGTTAGACACCACTCTTCAGGCTCATTTCCAAATTAGAATATACTGCACTGCAAGGCCTTAATTTGCTAAGTCCTTTACTTCATTTTATCGCAAGGACTATTGCCGACTGATGTCTTTTATTAAACTAAACTTACATAAATGTTTTAACCCATCAGTTTATATATCGAAACCTCATTCTCCATGCTTTAGAATGAAGTTTTTCCTAGCCAAACTATCCCAATTGAAAAAATCCAGTAATTGACAGCTCACGTCTGAAGAATTAGCATGTGAGTAAGTGCCATAATAAAAGGAATGACCATGACAGATATGGATGCCCCAACTAACCCCCAGCCACGCCTTGCTACTGCATCTGAACAACAGTACTCATCAAATGAACAACGGATTGTTAAGGATATCCTTCACAGTGTATCATCTCTCCCATTTGATCAAATAGCTAAAAATACCGAAAATCTTATTCACAATGCAAGAAAGCAACCCCTGAAAAAATCTTTGCTAGAAAAATTTATGAACGAGTATCACCTCGACTCAGAAGAGGGTCTTGCTCTGCTTACCCTAGCAGAAGCTCTGCTGCGAATACCCGACCGACAAACTGCAGAAAGTCTCATTGCTGACAAGATAAGTCAAAAAAACTGGCAACAAAAAAACAAACAAGATATAGCCATATCTCTGGGGACTATTGGATTAAAATTTGCCAAAAGTATACTAAAACCTCAACCAAATGCCATAGAAAAATTATTAAAAAAAATCTCACAACCGTCAATACGCCATATCATAACACAGGCCATGCACTTATTTGCTGGCGAGTTTGTTTACAGTGAAACAATCACAGGGGCATTAAAACGCAGTGCACCCCTTCTAACATATGGGTACTGGTTTTCATACGATATGCTTGGTGAAGCAGCAATCAACCAAGCAGATGCTGACAAGTTTTACACAGATTATGTCACGGCCATCAATAGCCTTGCTGACAATGACTGCACTGCCAATATTCAGCACCGGCCAAGTGTGTCGATCAAACTTTCTGCTATCTGCCCCATTTTTTCAACAAAGAATTGGTCAATAGCTGAGCCGTATCTTATAACCAAAGTTACAAAACTTGCCCAATTGGCCCAGAAAGCACATGTTCAGCTCATGATAGATGGCGAAGAATCATGGCGCACAGAACTAACCCAACATGTCGTAGAAAAAGTATTCGTAAGCCAACAGACAGCACATTATGAAGGGCTTGGCCTGGTTATCCAAGCATACCTTTGTCAGTCAACGGACTATTGCAAATGGGCTGTGCGTACTGCGAAAAATGCAAAAAAAACACTCATGGTCAGACTAGTTAAGGGGGCTTACTGGGACACAGAAATCAAATATGCTCAGCAAAATGGACTGAATGATTATGCTGTTTTTACTAGAAAATGCCACACAAGCTTGAATTACCTCGCGTGTGCAAAAATACTTGCCCATGCCAAAGATTCTATATACCCTCAATTTGCGACCCACAATCCTTTTACAGTTTGTGCCGTACAACATCTTATGGGTCATCGCCGTGACTATGAGCTCCAATGCCTTCATGGCATGAATCATGCTATTCAAGACTATCTTTTATTAGAGATGGGTGGATCTATCCGCTGCCGAATCTATGCTCCAGTAGGCGCAAAAAAAGAGCTGCTGTCTTACTTAGTCCGAAGAATACTTGAGAACGGCGCCAATAATTCTTTTGTCCATCAATGGGCCAAAAATGATATAGATCTGGCATCTCTAGTAGAAAACCCCTATCAACAAACACAGATCACTCAAGGGAAGAAACACCCTAACATCGAAAGACCCCCTCAACTATACCCTGATAGAAAGAACAGTGTCGGTTTAGACTTAGGACAGCTATCTGTGCTGAAGTCTATCAGTCACAACATCCATTCATGGACTCCTCCAAAACTAGGGGAAAAAATACACTGCAGCCCCATCTCCGCAACTCTCATTGTCAGCCATTTTCAAGAAACCACTCCAGATCAGCTAGAAAAGGCTATTAATGAAGCACAGAGCTACTTCCCTACCTGGAAAAACACAGAGATTGACAGCAGAGCACAAATGCTTGAGTTGGCTGCAGAAAACATACAAAACAACCTGATCTTTTGGACACAACAGCTTATTATAGAAGGTGGAAAGACCTATGATGATGCTATTTCAGAAACACGTGAAACAATTGATTTCTTAAATTACTATGCTTGTCAAGCCAGAACTAATCTACTGCCACAGCAATTAGTTGGACCTACAGGTGAAACGAACACTCTGACATACCATGGCCGTGGAGTCATCGGGTGCTTAAGCCCCTGGAACTTCCCACTGGCAATATTTACAGGTCAAATAGCTGCTGCCCTAGCAGCAGGGAACTGTGTCATTGCCAAACCAGCTCAACAAACCCCTACTATCAGTCGTCTGCTTGTTGATGTGCTTTATGAAGCAGGCATCCCCAGAAAGGCACTGCATCTAGCCATAGGTCCCCATGGACCCAAAATAGTTGAAAATAAATCCATTGATGAGATCTGTCTAACAGGCTCAACAGCTACGGCAAAATCTATTCAGAAAAATCTAGCTTCCCAAGCCGGCCCCATCAAACAAATTATTGCAGAAACTGGGGGGCTTAATGTCATGATCGCTGATAGCTCAGCCCTCACCGAACAATTAGTGACAGACATTGTTCATTCTGCATTTCGTAGTGCAGGACAACGTTGTTCTGCTCTACGTGTCCTGTACCTGCCCTCTTCGCAGGAAGACAGGTACCTATCAAGTCTTGTAGGCGCAATGAGATTATTGAACATTGGTGACCCACGTGAGTCCCAAACAGATGTTGGTCCAGTGATTGACAAAACCAGCCTCACCACTATTATGAACCACAAAAAATGGCTCCAAGACCGTGATGCGGTCATTTACCAATGCCCCTCGCCCACACTGCCGGGTCATTACTTTCCCCCATTATTAGCTCGCCTAAGTCATTTATCTGAACTGAAAGAAGAAGTGTTTGGCCCAGTTTTGCATGTCATCACTTATCAAGAAGGGCAAGTTGATCCAATAATTCAGGATATAAATAAATCTAAATATGGCCTAACTCTTGGCATCCAAAGCCGTATCGAGTCATTTATAAATCATATACTTTCTCAGACAAGCGTTGGCAATAACTATGTTAACCGCGACATGATTGGCGCGACGGTTGGCGTACAGCCTTTTGGTGGTCATGGGTTATCTGGCACAGGACCAAAAGCTGGAGGACCCAACCTATTAAGGCGGCTCTCGTATGAAAAAACAGTGACAATAAATACCGCAGCCACAGGTGGGAACATCATTCTATACAACGAATTAGCAGATTCATAAGAAATTGAGAGGCCAATAACCTATTGTTTTAAAGCCTTAAATTGAGAAAGACCGAAATGTTTTTTTAACTGCCCTATAATATCATTGGGACAATTTAAGGGTGAAAAATGTTCAAAAAATATCTGCTAATGCTAAGACAAATCAAAAAGAGTGTCCACAAAATGTGCTTACAGCCTCAAACAGTGAGGTGCAAATCGTCTCAACAATTCAAGAGAATCTACAAAAAAAAGGCTCGCAAACATGATTATTCTCAGTGGTAATTGGCAAGACCAATATAGCCACCATACCAAACGTGCATTGATTATCAAACAGCACCCCCTCATGAGCAATGGACAAGTGCAAGTACTGGCCCGACTTTTGAAGTACAGTGATCTGGACTACAACACAAAAAGGTTAGCTCCACCCACACACTCTCTAGGGCTGTTTATTGACTCAGAGGACAACCAACTAACCGAGGCTATCAATCACTGGATTGCTGACAGCGAACTCAATTGCTCTGGAATACATCATTGTCACTTGGTTAAAACCCCCATTGGCAAAACCATTAATAAACCTGCGGATGCTATATCCTACTATGACCATTTAAATGATTGGTTCAATAAACCAAGTGCCACACCACAAGAGGAGATTCTATCCCACGAAGAAGCTGTCACTTGGTTGAAGAGTCATGCCATCCCAGAACACCAATGCCACGACCTCATAAACCAATGCGCTAAACCTATTTCTCTTGTCAACCTTATACGCTCTTATCAAGATCACTCACAAAAGGAAAAGACAACATCAACAAGGCAAGTTCTGACCATTAGCTATCACCTACACCATTGCAAATGGAAACAAATGGATACATCTTTGCAACACCACAGCTCTATACTGACTAATCAAAGTCAACAAATATCAGAAGTTATTGATCTGTCGATGTCACAAAGTCAACTCATCACCCCACTATCTGCCACCTGCACATCTCAACATAAATCAAATCCAATTGATCAACAAACAATTCATTTCAGCCAAGCAAGTGGTATACCTCTATGCCAAGGACAAATCGGCCCTGCCAACCAACTTATGGTCACTGACTTTTCTGTGCCAGTTAAACGTCAACCACAAAGCAATGACCTCGTCATTATCGTCGGATCGAATGTACACCGTCAACATCCCCAGCACCGCAGTCAAGACCATCATTATCACCAAAGAGATCATAACCCCATGCAACTAGCTGAAATGATAAAGATGATGCGCATGTACTTGGAACACAACCCCTATGCTTTAAGTGGCGTGATTTCTCATCAACAAGGCACGCTCATTGAGCGCGCCCTGCACTGGATAAAAAAAACATCAAAAGGACTCGATATTAAGCCACACAACATTCCCAACCATAGTCAAAATGATTGGTCTGCAAAAATATGGCAAACTGGGCAAAACCAGATTTTGATCACATTGCCACAACAGCATCTGGCATCCTGGTTATTGCTATGCAATCAAAACAACTGCCCCTATGCCATCATCGGGCAAGTGATAAACACACCCAAACTGATGATATCTGGACAAACCATAAATCCTCAAAAAAACAACACTCTCAAGAAAAAAACAGTGGAAACTGCTCTTCCTGCTCGGAAAGGGAGAAAAATAAAATGCCCACCAATCGCCACACAAAAACAATGGCTCAAAGAAGTATTGAAACACCCTGAAGTATCCGACAAAAGGTTTTTGCTTAACCACATCGATATCACAGGATATCGCAGACTCGTTCAAGGACCGGCATGTGCACCATCCAACCTTCCTATCAACAATTATAAAGTCATAAAATACAGTCCGCATGAGTACAGTATCAGCAGCTGTGGTCACGCCACAAGCCAGGCCATTGATAAAACTACTATTCAGCAATCTTGGCTCGAAGCCGTGACCAATATACTGGGTGCAGTATGCAGTGAGCAACTCCTATCTGCCCATGTGTCGATAACTCGTTCTGTCAAAGAGCGTCGTTACGATTCGGCAATCTATACTCTCATCCGGCAATTAGCTAACAGCACTCAGATAGAAGCAACTGTCGACATCCATGATCATGATGTTTTTAGCAGCACCGTTGCTCTACACGCACAAACAACATCGCAACCAACGATCAAACCAATTATCACAGCCCCCCATGAGTTCGTTTATTGGCTCCCCATGTGTGATTTAAAGGGATTAAGCCAAAGCATCGTCACTGAAGTATGTCCTTCTCTATGCCGTGACCGTCTTAATAACCCCCATACCACAAATATTTACAAAATCATAAACTGCATGCATCAAGCTGCCCATAGCAACCTCATTTCCTCTCTTCATGACATCAGCCGCGGAGGCCTTTTAACAACGCTACTAGAGTCATGCTGGGGATCAGGATATGGCATGCAAATCGATGTTTCTACAACAACTGAACTGGGACACTTTTTATGGCATGAAGGTCCTGGCGTTATTGTGACTGTTAAAGAAAATCAACAAGAGTCCTTTGAAAAACATTGCCATAATTATAAATGTCCCTACACCTTAATTGGGTTCACACAACACTACCAGTTTATCCAAGTAAGGCAGGCTACAAAAACACTCTGGCAACTGTCATTATCAGAATACCTACGTCTCTGGCAAACAGATGACCTGAGCAGAAAACACATCGATCTTATTAAATGGTCCAATCGACCAGAAAGACCACGCATTCACCGATCCGTGATGGTCAAACC
Organism: uncultured Gammaproteobacteria bacterium; assembly: GCA_964568795.1. Lineage (GTDB taxonomy): Bacteria > Pseudomonadota > Gammaproteobacteria > Comchoanobacterales > Comchoanobacteraceae > CAZMRQ01. Next base: position 6,152 of record CAZMRQ010000036.1, read on the forward strand.
ACTGCGTGTGCTAATTTTAACTGACCGTGGCACATATGGTCATGAACTCGTTGCCCAAAACTGTTTAGAGCATTCATTGACCCCTGTCATTTTTTCAGTGAATGATTTGATAAGAAAATCGACTCTCATCTCAGATTTCCAAGCCATCATCATACCTGGTGGAGCAACTCACGGAGACATAACCAAACCTGGATGGTTTTCCGCCACCCAAATAGCAGAGAATAAAGATCTAGCAAAAGACTTGATGAAATGGTTTAGAGAACCCGACACCCTCATGCTTGGCTTTGGCAATGGGGCACAAATCATCAGTCACCTTGGACACCTCCATCCTGACAAAAACTCATGGCCTACCTTCAGACAGAACCAAACAAAAAAATACGAAGCCAGACCGATCAGGATCACACTCAACACTGATGCATCTGTATTATTGCAGCCCTGGAAAGACCAAGAAATCGTGACCTCCATCAAAGGCCACTACCTAAATAGTCCCATTCACCTCACTAACAACCCTCTTGCAAGCTCACATGAGCAAGTGAACTGGGTTGGCAAAGAACAGCAATCATTTGGCTTCTGGAGTGATAATGGGCGGGTCGGCGCACTCCTCATTCAACCAGATGACACTCAATACAGTGATCAAATGCTCTCTTTATATGACTCACTGCGCGAATGGCTCATAGCACACCCTCGACCCCCTTTGCGATTTTGACGCTCTCGTCGCTATAAACGCGAGGTAAGCATGTCAAAGCCATGCCTCATTATAAACAACTGCCGACTCCATAGCTCTTCTTTAAGCCTTCATCGGTTCATCTTGCGCTGGAATCACTCAACCTCTTCAGGCTCATCTTGCATTAGAAAATACTTATCTAGCTAAAAAGAGAGAAATAGATTACTATATGAAAACACTGGATTGAAATGGAGGTTATCAATGAAGATAAAAGATTTACTTGTAGGCAGTTTACTCCTCATGATGACATCACCGATTATGTCTCATGCGCCGCGACACAGTCCCTATGTGGATAGTGAAGGATTTTGTGTGGTTGAGATTCATCCCAGTAATCCCAAAAAATATATTCAACAAAAAGTCATTGATGTGCCTGACATTAGTGGTCATGTTGTGCGTCTTTTTCATGTCGAGCAAACGATAAAAGACACGCCCTTGTGCCATGGTGACAGTCTTATTTCAATGCAAATGTACGGTATGACAGATTACATTGACCATGATGGCAGTGCGTCGGGATATGTTATATACACTAGCCAACAAGGCCATAAACTCTCTCTCAAGTTTTCTGCAAATTCACAAATGAAACCAGGAAGCCCGCTTGCTGACTATCAACTTGTAGGAAGGGTCATTGGAGGAGAAGGAACATTTTCAGCGGTAAAAGGAGATCTTCAGGTCATTACAAAATTTAATAGACATGATGGTGTGATTGTCCCAGTTGTGAACAGATTGCGCTATAAAATAGCTCAATAATTGATATTCACACGAGAAGTATCTAACAGAAGTGAGCGAAATGGCTTGCAATATAAAACGTTTTGGCCGCACTAGCAAGGCAGTCTCTGAGACATGATTTGCATCTCAAGATGCTACGTACATACTATAAGTGCGATGACAGCATCGAAAAGATCACTATACTTGAAGGAAACTGTGCCAATGTCAATGAACTGGTTGATCTGCGCCTATCAGGACAAACTGTTCCATATTTTATCATGCTAACTTTAACCCTGCAAATATATTGGTCAAAGAAAGTCATGAACATCAACTCTATGGCTCTTTTTTAACCTTCTCAGGCTCATCTTGCATGAGACAAGACAGGTTGTTGCATACCGTAAAAATAGACTATATAATACTTCAAGTAGAGGGAACCAACTAATGTTAAGAATTCTTATCCTCCTTTTCATCCATTGCACCGCTTATGCACTAGTGGACGATGATCAGCTATCGATAGGCAAGCTTGCTGACAATATTATTCTTTCATACAGAGGTATAGGTCAGATGATGATTGCTACTGCTTTCGTCATGGGGATTGGTCTGGGCGTGGCATCTATATTTAAATTTAAGCAACACAAAGACAATCCAACACAAGTCCCCATAGGCACACCCCTTGTCATGCTTTTCTTATCTGCGGGCCTCGTCTTCTTGCCAGGATTTTACCACCCACTTGGTGAGACATTCTTTGGTACTCCTGACGTAGAAAAACTAGCTGGAGGAGTTTATGGAGAAGGGACAAAAAGCATGCCTGGCTATGTAAGATACCAATAAACGTCATATTTCCACCCGAAAGATGATGGCATTTAATAAACTTATATGCTAAATTAATAGAGTGGTTTTTTAAAAAGGGAATGATGAACTATCCGCTTAGTCTCAATATCGGCGCAGAATCATGGAACTTCTATAATACACGTAGGTCTGATCCAGCATTTAAGCCATTTGCAGAGAATATATTTAAAAGAGACAACTACCGTTGTCAGTTTTGCTCGTTCCAATCAAAAACTGCCTTAGAAGTCATTAATCTAGACCATAATTACAACAACAATGATCCCCATAACTTACTCACATCATGCCCACTTTGCCAACAATGTTTATTTATTGAAATGGTTGGCAAACTAGATAGTGGAGGTGGCATTCTCATTTATCTTCCTGAAATGACACAAAACCAACTGAATGCCCTGTGCCACGTTCTTTTCTGTTCTATAACAACCACCAGCACCTATATGGACAAGGCACATGATATTTTGAATACACTCCGCTTAAGAAGCCAGCCAATCGAGCAACAATATGGGGAAGGTCTCAGCCAACCTGCTATGCTTGGTCAGATCCTTATAGATACGCCTGCGCCAAATATCGAGCAGATGAGGAATGAACTCCTAAAAAACATCCGCTTACTACCTAGCGTAGAAAAATTTGATAACCTTATCCAAGACTGGACAGCTAATGCCAGTTCATTCTAACCATTTTCAAGGAGCCGATTATGGGAATTGCTAACAGTATCATTGAATCTCTTAACACAATCACTGCCTGGATTGCGACCAGCACGAAGCAAACCATGGAATCATACTGCGATTTACAAACTGCTGACGGTGAAAATGTTTTAGTCATGAATGATGGCAGTCTAATCACAATAATTGAAGTAAAAGGCGTGAATGCACTGGTGGGTCAAGATGAGTACAAATACATCCATGATCAGCTTCTCCAAGCTTTCTCTCCGACATTATCTGTAGTGGGCTATAGTGTCCAAGCACACTATACCTACAACAAGGACCGTATCGTTGATTTGATTTCTGAGAACTTTTCATCATCAGTCGAAACAGCTAAGAATATCCAACTTGATGTAAAAGATTTGCTTGATGAACGCATTCAACATCTCAGCGGCTTCTGTGCAGAAGAACTTCTACACCTTGTCTTGATTACTAAACCATCAACTTTATCCAGAGAAGAGCTACGTCAATCTATCAAAACTAAAGGGAAGATGATCAAAGCTAACAAAATCCCGCCTTTTCAGTACACTCAAAATGTGATCGCAGCGTGTGATGAAATACGCAATTCCCATGACTCTTTTACGCGCAGTATCCAGTCTGACCTTGGTCAATTAGGCATCACTTCAAATATACTCGCTGTCCACAAAGCAGTCAATCATATCAGACGTACCGCCGACATTGACTTTACCGATGAGTCCTGGGAGCCCGTCTTAGTAGGTGATAAATTTCGCCCTAAAGTGGCTAAAAGTTTTGATGGGGACATTGCAGATCTACTCTGGCCATCATTGGTTCATCAAATATTTCCTAGAGATGCCCATAACCTCGACCTAAAAACGTGTGCAATTGGGGACAAGATCTTCTCCACCATTTTCATTGACTTATTCCCGAAAAACATCCAACCATTCACAACTCTTCTGAACAGAACTATACAATCATATAACCCTTGGCGTATTAGCTTTCTAATAGATGGCGATGGGATGAGCACACTCAGCATCAAACGAGCACTCGCAAGCGTCTTATCCTTCTCATCATCACAGAACCGATTAATCAATGATGCTGTTAAACTCCTGGACTATATCAAGCTCAATACTGATGACGCTGTAGTTCGGCTAAGGGTTTGCGCTAGCACTTGGGCTGATAGTGATGACGTTAGCCAGCTTAGAACCCAAACAGCTCAATTAGCCAGAGCTATACAAAGTTGGGGCTCTTGTGAAATATCTGAAATTTGTGGCGATGCATTTGAAGGTGCAGTCTCAACAATGCTTGGCGTCTCATCTGAAAGCCCTGCTTCCTCAACAGTGGCCTCTCTTTCCGATATTTTATACATGTTGCCAATGTTCCGGCCTACCAGCCCCTGGGATGTTGGCTCACTGATGTTACGAACACCTGACGGCAAACCATGGCCTTATCAGCCAGGCTCACCCCTACAGACCACATGGATTGATCTGATTTACGCTCGACCAGGCTCAGGTAAATCAGTTCTCTCAAATGCTATTAATCTATCTTTATGTTTAAAAGGTGGTTTAACTCGCTTGCCGCGCATCTCTGTCATTGATATTGGCCCATCAAGTGCCGGCCTCATTTCACTCATACAAGAAGCTTTGCCTGCTAACCAGCGCTATCTCGCTGCCTACCATCGTCTTCAAATGACAAAAGAATACTCAATCAACCCATTTGACACCCATTTAGGTTGTCGCACACCCTTCCCACAAGAACGGTCATTCTTAGTTAATTTCCTTACCCTTCTAGCAACGCCTGTTGGAATGCAATCACCCTATGATGGAATTGCTGACATGGCGGGCATTGTTATTGATGAAAGCTACAAACTGTTTTCAGATGATGGCACACCCAATCTGTATACCCCGGGAATTGAAGAGTCAATTGATAAGATTGTTCATGATGTAGGTTTAAAAACTGATAGTAAAACAACTTGGTGGGAAATTACAGATGGACTGTTTCACGCAGGTTACATCGTTGAGGCCTCTATTGCACAACGCAATGCCTCTCCTTTGCTAAGTGATCTCACCTCTGTAGCACGTCAACCATCTATCGTTGACCTCTATGGAAAAATAGCTGTACCTACTGGTGAGAATTTAATCGATTGTTTCACGCGAATGCTCTCTGCCTGCATACGTGAATACCCTATTTTATCACGTTACACAAAATTTGACATCGGGAATGCCAAAATAGTTTCGTTGGATCTTGATGAGGTAGCAAAAAGTGGGGGAGATGCAGCGAATAGACAAACAGCCGTGATGTATATGCTGGCACGCTACGTACTGGCAAAAGATTTTTATATCAATAAAGATATCGTCTCATCACTTCCTGAAAACTATCGTGAATATCATAATAAACGGATTATAGAAATTCTTGACGATCCTAAACGTATTGTCATGGATGAGTTCCACCGAACATCTAAAGCACAAGCTGTGCGTGATCAAGTCATTGTTGACATGCGTGAAGGCCGTAAATGGAAAGTACAAATCTGTTTGATTTCTCAATCGCTTGACGACTTCTCAAGTCAAATGGTTGATTTTGCCACCACCTCTTTTATTATGGATTCTGGTCCTGAACAAACTATTCAGCAAACAACCAAAGTATTTGGTTTATCAAAAACAGCTCAAAATGCACTGAGAGAATATGTACATGGTCCCCGGGCCGATGGTGCAACATTTCTAGCACTTATTGCAACTAAAGACAAAACGCATACTCAGCTTCTCACTGCCACATTAGGCCCTATTGAGCTTTGGGCATTGAGCACAACTGCAGAGGACGTACAAGTTCGTGAAGCACTTTACCACTCAATAGGTCCAAAAGAAGCTCGGCGGGTTTTAGCGAATGTCTTTAAATCTGGAACAGCCATGAAGTACATATCTGATAAGCTAGATGAAGTGAAACAATCGGGCTCGCTTATTAATGACAATATAAATAAATCAGTTATCACCAATTTGATTAATGCACTTCAAGAATCATACCAGAAAAACCCGAATTTCAAGACTTTGCTAAAAACTGATTAGATCGTACTCCAGCACTATTCGTCTTCTAAACTCCCTTTATCAAGAGGCATTTCTTATCGAGGAGACATACAATCGAACTGGGTAAAAAACAAAACTGATGTGATTTGACTCTTTAGGTTCTCGTTAATTCACACTGAGCATGATGCCTGGCAATTCCGTGCCCATTTATAGCACATGCAACTGATTGTCCAGCCCTATACAGCGCCTCTTACAATCATGCTATACATATCAATATGCTGGCACACGAGTCCTTTATGAATGATTGAGAGTGTTTTTCTTTTTTTCATTTTTCTCTCCTTCTTATGGTCTGATAATAAGAGGGCCCCGGCCTTCTCTTAGCATAGGATTCAAACAACGACGGCGTAATAAAGGGGCTAAATAAGAGGCCTCCTTCTTACGGGTTGGAATTATATTCAATGGGTCTAGTAAAGCCAAAGCACGCCCTGTAGGAAAAACCAGACATGTTTTTTGAAAACTCTTGACCTTGACTATGCATTGATTAGCAGTGATGTGCTACGAGCTAGAATACACACAACACTCACAGTGATGGCTGATATAAAGGTATAGTGCGGCACAACCAACGCAACAATGGCAACAACCAGGTTAAATACAAACAAGGCCTCGCACAATGAAATGGATGGCAATGAAATGCCACGAATTTTGTAAAAACGTGGTTTAAATAATCCTGAAAAAGGATTCAGGTGCTTATATGCATTCGCTCTTTCTGCACTGTGACTCTGCGTTTGTTGCTGGCACGCCTATTCTGTCATAAATATATGAATAATGTGCCACTTCAAGCAGATCACATACAGGAATTTGACGCGAGATTTGCCGATTCCGTTGGGCTTCAGTGAGAATAAAACGTGCTGACTCGAGCCCGGATCTATAGAGATATGCTGAATTTGGATCAATACAAAGACAACTAAACACATATTTAAAAACACTAATAGCTGTATCCACATTATCTATACGCGTACACATGAATTTATATCTATCGCTTTTCTTTTGATCGCGCCAGTTAGTTCAAAATTCAGCACATCGAAACTAGAATATTGACCATTGCCACGCGGCATTTGTGAAATTTGAAGTTGTGGTTTTACAATTTTATTGACCCAGCACTCTGGCAAAGCCACTTCATTACCGGTCAATCCAGCTATATCCGATCTTTTTTGAAGACGTTGACAGAGATTCATATGAGCCACTGAATAAAGATGCTCACTAACACCATATGTACTCAGCTCACTCAGTGCTGCTACTTTAAGAGCAGTAATGATCTCACGGTGCTCTTCTTTGGTCAAGGGAGACTCGAATAGGTCAAAAAGAGCTGCGGTAAAACTTTTCCAGACACACGACCCTGAGCGTTGACCTGTGACAAATACTTGAGGACTGTGCGTATCTAAGACTTTTTTTGTATGGAATTGGGAACCTGGCTCATAATTCCCACATGACAGAGCTATTTCACTAAGATATGCATTATACCCGTCACAATATAATGAATAACGTTTAAAATTTGGTGAATTTGGTTCACAAAGCTGACGGATAAAATGTTTTTTATGAGCTCGATCCAACAAAGCTAAGTTAATATAGCTAAGTTAATATAGCTATAGGCTGCAGGGTTTTTATTATATAACAAAGAAGCATCAGATTTTGATGAACCTTCCTTGTACACTTGATCTTGTTCCCAGAGCATCTGATTACTACCACTGCCTCTGTTATACACTGTCAGTTCGAATAAGCCCTCTTGTGCGACTTCTGAGCGAAATTCGTAGAGACGATTTATTTTTTGTTTGCGGATACACAGCCATATAGAATGTTTAGACTCACCTGGTGTCGTCCAGCCAGTTGCTATAAACACATGGCCGCATGCTTCCAAAGCATCTACTGCCTTAGAGCGCTCGTCTAATAAATTTCTCTTATCAACTACAACTTTTTTTAACTCTATTGCCAGATCTGCAAATTTAGGATGAAGTTCACGATGCTTTTGGCAAAGCATTGATAAAAAATCTATTAAACAACGATTCCTGAAACCTTCAAACACAGTCTCATGATTATGCGTATCCAATAAAATATTGATTAACACTCTTTTCTTTTCTTCATTAGTCATAACATCAAATATTATACCTTAAAACAGTATAACTTCAATAAATGAAACAAATAATTAAAATTATATCAAAGACATCTTATACCATTCATCGCATCTTTCTGTCATATCTTTGGGTTTTATTTGCGATAGAATAAAAATGTTAGATCGAAAGAAATGAGCACTGCTACTAAAAAACTGATCAGGCGCCCCTTCAAAGCCATCAAATAACCTGCCGTCTATTCTGAGTGACATGCGTGTATTATTAAAAAATGTACTGCCAGAACCATTAAACTGATAGGCATATGGCATAGAAAGAATTCTGTCATGGTCAAGTAACAGTAGACAAAAAATTAAGAGGCATGTTCGTACTCCATTGGTGACATGTAACCAAGTGTTGAATGCAGTCGACTCGAGTTATAGTATC
>CAZMRQ010000037.1:0-14586 GCA_964568795.1 uncultured Gammaproteobacteria bacterium
GGGGGTGACATTTCTATCTTGCTAAGGGGGTGACATTTTCATCTGGGCTTTACAGTTAACAAGTGATATAATGGTGCCGATAAAAGGAACTAATATAGCTCATGACAAAAAGTCCTGTAACAATTTTAAAGGACCACAACACCCACACAATAAACATTGACCACACACTCATATTGAAAATATTGACCTCAAAATAAGAATGACCAATCAACGACAATACCCAAAGTGGCAGACACATCACGTACAGACCACCCATAAATGTTTTTGCAGATTGCCACGCATGTCGATAAAAAGAGCGAATTGAACGCCTCCCTCCACACGCTGTATCTGTCAAGCATAAACCTGCCAGTGTAGCGCCATAACTCAGGACCGATAAAGGGATAAGAACACATAACACTAAAATAACTGGCAACAACAAATAACGCAATGTTCCAGACATATATGAATACCCTGAAGCTATAAATGCCATAGCAACTGTAGAAAAAGCCATAAGGCAAAGTATGATAATAAGAAGACAGCTCGCCACCAACAAAGTCCGCCAATAGTCTTTGCGACAATACTGACGAAATATCTGCACCCAAGAGAAAGGTTCACACCGAACCTTACTCTGAATCAAAGTGACAATAGCTGCACTCACAAAAGCACATGACACCCCTAAGAAGGTTCTCTGTGATATAACGCCACTCAGATAAAACAACACTAATGGGGCGAGGCTAACGCTGATATACAGACAAGGCACTAGCTCACTTCGCCAATCTGCTAGAATCAGTCTGATTTGTCCCCATGTGCTCCAATTTTCTTTCATTGACTTTCCTTATGCCCTAAGGATTATGCTAGGCCAGTTATTAATAAAAATCAATCTCTGCATGAAATCATCGACTGTAACAAACACACAGACTTGACCTAACCTGGGACTCTGAAGCAACTGAACATCTATAGTGAGAAGAAAATGAAAAAGGCCCCACAGGGCCTCTTTCTATGTGCATGATTGATTTATCTTTCTTGAATAGCTTTATAATACTTTGCGCTATATACACTTACTAACAAGGCAAGGAAAACAGCTAAAACAGCCAAAACCAGATAACTTGCTATTGATGCAACTGCCACGCTTCCACCATCAACACTCCCTAGATACACATGCATTATCCCATACATAAGCCCTGAAGGAATGTATGCAAGCAATAAACCACCATAAAATCGGACCACCACCCCTCTCATTAAATGATAAGCAGTTCGAATTGATTTACGTCCACCACTTGCAGCATGAACCATCCCGATAGCTGCCCAGCAAATGATACATACGACATAGGCTATATAAATAATCCCTAGAACTATCATCAGTAAGACACCCCCACCTGATGACCCTAGAGCATGCATCACAGCTGGCAATACTCCGAAATCACTCACCCCAGTCACGCCCACAACTAATAAACCTAGTAGCATAAAAACTATGGGAAGCACCATTAAAAGGCTACCCAATATAGCTGTTCCTAAATAACGCCAAAAATGATTTTCAAAAAACTGCTTAAAGATACTATGCCAACTCATACGCTCTCCTTTGACGATCAAACGTATAAGTGCAACACCCATTGCTGCCAACACTATGCCGATCACCGAATGGATTACTGACGCTAACGCTGACTTATCCCCCAATTGTTTGTGAAATGCAATGAGTGCTGTTGATATGACCGCAATCCAGTAATACTTCATCAACGAGAAATGCTTCAGCAGATAGTTATATGACTCTTTTAAAACTGCTAGGGAATGGAAGGGTTTGTTCATTTCAATACCTTAATTGTTATTAACTATTTGATAGTATAGCGAAAACAATTCTTCAGGGCCACTTAATTAATAATGTTGATCTTACGTCTTCAGTGCTTCATGGGAAAATGAAAAAGGCCCCACAGGGCCTCTTTCTATGTGCATGATTTATTTTCCTTGAATAGCTTTATAATACTTCGCGCTATATACAGTCACTAACAAGTTAACGAAAACAGCTAAAAAAGACAAGACAAGACAACCTACTATTGTGTATGCAACTCCCATGCTTCCACCATCAACACTCCCTAGAGTATATATTAAACCAAACATAATCGCTGAAGGAATGTATGCGAGCAATAAACCACCAAAGAACCGGACCACCGACCCTTTCATTAATTGATAAGCTGTTCGAATTGATTTACGCCCACCACTTGCAGCACGAATGACAGCTATCATTAACAAGCAATATATATATAAGACAACAGGTATATACATAATCCCTAGAACTATCATCAGTAACCCAGACCCTAATGCCAAAATAAATAGAATAGCTGGAAGCACGATTACGGAAAGGACACCCAATATAATTGTCCCATAATAACGCCAATAATGAATTTCAAAAAACTGCGCAAATATCCTATGCCAACTCATACGCTCTCCTTTGACGATGAAGCGTATAAATGTCACAGCGATTGCTGTCACCACTATGCAGATCAGCGTATGGATTACTGACGCTAATCCTGACATATCCCCCAATTGTTTTTGAAATACAGTGAGTGTTACTGGTATGGCCGCAATCCAGAAATACTTCATCAACGAAAAATTCTTCAGCAGATAGTTATATGACTTTTTTAAGACCGCTAGAGCATGGACAGGTTTATTCATAACAATACCTCAATAATTCTTAACTACATGAAAGTATAGTAGAAATAATCTCCTTGACCCATTTAATTAATAATAACCATATATATCAATTACTTACATGTTAGACGGTTATTGAGAAAACAAACCTACCACAGAGAAAAACCCAAAATAATATCAACTGAAAGCCATTTGTTTGCCCCTGCATCAACTAATGCATAGCAAAAAGAAAATGAAAAAGGCCCCACAGGGCCCTTTTCTCTAGGCACGATTGGTTTATTTTGCTTTAATAGCTACATAATACTGCGCAGAATAAATGGTCACTAACAAGGCAAAGAATACCTGGAAAAACGCCAAGACCAGATAAGCGACTACGGATGCTATTGCCATTGCTCCACCATCAATAAGCATAGCTTTAACCACATGAGAATAGAACGCATTGACTACACTAAATATTATCGAATATGGAATAGATGCGAGCAATAAACCACCAAAGAACCGTACCACCGACCCTTTCATTAATTGATAAGCTGTCCGAATTGATTTGCGTTCCCCACTTGCAGCATGAACCATTGCTATAGCTAACAAGCAAATTATAAATAGGAAATACACAACACATACAAACCCTATTGCTAACATGAGTATGTCTCCCCCCCATAACAAGGAAAACTGCTTCGCCTCGAATACCATGGCAATGACAAAGATCAAGGCAGGCATGAGTAATAGAGCTCCTAATACACCTGTTCCCATATAACGCCAGAAATGACCTTCACTGTATTGTTTCACAATGTTGCTCCAACTCATAGGCTCTTTCTTGACAACCAAGCGCACAAGTGACACTGCCATTGCTGTTAGCAGTATAGCTGCAATCACAGATGCCACTGTAAGGAACTCCGCCGGAATAGGGCCAACCAAATCTTTATGCACTAGTAAAGCTGATGATATAACAGCAACCCAGTAGTACTTCATCAACGAGAGATGCTTCAGTAGATAGTCATACGACTCTTTTATCACCGCTAGGACATGGACAGATTTCTTCATTACAACACCTCAATATTAATTAACTATTTGAAAGTATAGAAGAAATAATCTCCTTGACCCATTTAATTGATAATATCTATATATATCAACTACTTACATATGCGGCAATTATTGAGAAAATAAAACTTATTACAGAGAAAAGCCCAAAATAATATTAACTGAAAGCCATTTGTTTTCCCCTGCATTAACTGATACATAGCAAAAAGAAAATGAAAAAGGCCCCACAGGGCCCTTTTCTATAGGCATGATTGATTTATTTTGCTTTAATAGCGACATAATACTGCGCGCAATAAATGGTCCCTAATAAGGCAAAGAACACCTGGAAAAAAACCAAGACCATATAAGCGACTACGGATGCTATTGCCATTGCTCCACCATCAACAAGCATAGCCTTAACCACATGAGAATAGAACGCATTGACTACAACCACTATGACCGAATATGGAATGTATGCGAGCAATAAACCACCAAAGAACCGGACCACCGACCCTTTCATTAATTGATAAACTGTTCGAACTGATTTGTGTCCCCCACTTCCAGCATGAATCATTGCTATAGCTAACACGCAAGTTATAAATAGGGCATACAGGATACATACAAACCCTATTGCTAACATGAGCACGTCCCCCCCCCATACCAAGGAAATCTGCTTCACATTGGATGCTATGGCAATGACAAAGATCAAGGCAGGCATGAGTAATAGAGCTCCTAATACACCTGTTCCCATAAAACGCCAAAAATGACCTTCACTGTATTGCTTCACAATATTGCTCCAACTCATAGGTTCTTTTTTGACAACCAAACGTAAAAGTGACACTCCCATTGCTGATAGCAGTATAGCTGCAATCACTGATGCCACCATAAAGAGCTCCAACGGAATAGGGCTAATCAAATCACTATGCACTAGTACAACTGATGATATAACAGCAACCCAGTAGTACTTCATCAACGAGAGATGCTTCAGTAAATATTCATACGACTCTTTTATCACCTCTATAACATGGACAGACTTCTTCATGACAATACCTCAATATTAATTAACTATTTGAAAGTATAGAAGAAATAATCTCCTTGACCCCTTTAATTTATAATATCTCTATATATCAACTGCTTACATATGCGGCAATTATTGAGAAAATAAACCCTATCACAGAGAAAAGCCCAAAATAATATTAACTGAAAGCCATTTGTTTGCCCCTGCATTAACTGATGCATAGCAAAAAGAATAGGATGAACAAGGTGAAGAGGTCTTATTTTTTCGCCTGCATGCATACGAATCTTTTATAATACAGTGCTGGATAAATAGTTAAAAGTAAGGAAAAAAATTGGTCATACAGATATTTAAAGGACAGTTCTCTATATCAGAAGCATCTAGGCAATACGATCTTACACCATCTGAAATTCAACGATGGTTAAATGATGCTGAGCAAGGTATGGAAAATGCATTGTGCTCAAAGCCCCTTGACATTCGTAAACAATATGACTGTCAAATCAAAGTGCTTACCTCGGCGTATGGTGAAGCGATGTTGGAGAACAAAGCGCTAAAAAAGTTGCAGGAGCTCCTAAACCAGCAAGAGCATTGATCCAGTCAATTCAACAAAGCTTAGCTGATGCGGGGCAATATGTTTTTCTTTCTCAACTATGACGATGGTTTAGCATGCCAAGAAGAACTTTTTATTATCAATCTCTCAAAAAGGAACCCGCAGTGAACGAAGTAATAGCAATGCGTATAAAGCAGTTTATAGAGCAATATCCAGAAGCAGGCTATCGTACGGTAGCTTGGATGTTGAAGCTCAATAAGAACACAGTACAACGTATATTTCAACTAAAAGGCTGGCAGGTCAAAAAGAAAGCCAGGGGATTGCGCCCACGTATTAAAGCCTTTCCTTCTGCTGCCCCCAGCCCTAAACCAGCGTTGGTCAACAGATTTAGCGCGCGTATGGTGTGGTCAAGATCGATGGTGCACGTTAGCACTGGTGATAGATTGCTGCACACGAGAGATTTTAGGATGGCAACTGAGTCGAAGTGGTAAGGCCCATACAGCTGAGTCAGCTTTAGAGCAGGCTTTAATGAGTCGATTTGGCTGTTTAGAGAGGGTTCCTCAAACAATACTGTTGCGCAGTGACAATGGGCTTGTTTTCTCGAGCAAGAGCTATGTAAGGCTGGTAAAGAGTTATGGTTTGCAACAAGAATTTATCACACCCTATACCCCCTCAACAGAACGGGATGGTAGAGCGCTTAATACGAAGGATTAAAGAGCAATGCATTTACCATCATCGCTTTGAAAATATAAGACATGCTGAGCTCGTTATTGCTGATTGGACTCGATTTTATAATGATGAGAGACCTCATCAATTATTAGGGATGAAATCTCCATCAGAATCGTTTAAACTAGCAATCTATGGTGAGCAGAATCTGATGGGGCATTACAACCCTGAACTCGGGGAAAGATCTTTACCTTGCCCACATAGACCCTTCACAATAGTATCAACATATATGCCCGGCTTACCAATACACTCCCATATTATGTTGACAGCAAGTAATCCAGCATTACCAGTTAATTTCGCCATATTCACTTCCATCTCATCTATTACTTTTTTCCTTTTTACCCTCGGAGCTCCCAAAGCTATCAGCTAATTTCTTGCAGAATGAACTTAATTTCGCAGTCCTCCCTTGCTCTCCATTAAAACCGCCTAAGAATTTCTCTATTTCTTTAGAAAAGGTAACCTTTAACAGCTTTAATCCTAAGAACGCTAGATTAATCTTTAATAAAATACTATTAACAATTGTTTCCGTTATTTTTATCGGAAGGACGATAAATACCTTCAACAGCTGTCTTGCCAACTTACCAAGTGCTTCAAGGGGAGATTTACCGAATATACTTGGGTCTCCTATTTTACGCCTAGATTGATCCAACATTAATCCGGCTCCTTTAATCCATGATGGAAGCATAAGCTCATAACCTATACTCGCTTTAACAATTGGATTATTTTGCAAGTATTTAGGCAGTTGTTGATAAATAGGTCTTGTCACAGAGTCCCCCAGTCCTCTGCCTATAGGCCTCTCTGGCATTATGATCATGGGATTATGAGCCTCTCGCGCTGCAATTTTCTCAAGATGATTAAGAATACTCTCAATAGTACTCATAACATCACTCATTGTGAATTCGCTTTTTCTCTCTTTTTTTGATGGACACATGACCATTTCCTCAATTAACTCCCTCTGTGTATAGACCATTTCAAAAAAAAAGGATATTTCTCTAAATATATTCATATTTATCAATCACTTATGTGCAAACAGGGCTGTATGCTTGACTTTCAAGTGTATTCACTGCTTAATATAGCAAAGAAATAGGATGCATCCATATGACTGTTTACCGCAAAGATTACCAAAGACCTCTCTTCACCACTAAAACCTTTTCTTTAGATATATCACTCAATCCCACAACAACTGTTGTTGAGAGCACTCTCAAAATTGAAAAATGCGCACAACACAATGAACCTTTGGTACTCGATGGCAAGGAGCTTTGCCTTAAAGACCTCCATCTGAATGGACAAGAAATTCCAAAAACACAATACACACTTGCGTCCGAGAAGTTAATCATCAGAGATTTGCCTGATCATTTCACTCTCTTCACACGTGTGATCATACACCCCAGTGAGAACCAAACACTCATGGGTCTTTATCAATCGAAACGTATGCTCTGCACTCAATGCGAACCGCATGGGATGCAGCGCATTACTTACTGTCAAGACCGACCGGATGTGCTATCGGTATTTACCACTACTCTTAGAGCCGACAAACATGACTACCCCTCTATGCTGAGCAATGGCAATTGTATCAGTGATAGCATAGAAAACAATCAACGTGTGGTCATCTGGCATGACCCTCATCCAAAACCAACCTACCTTTTTGCAATAGTCGCTGGAACATTTGATAAGTTATCTGATACTTTTACCACTCTGTCAGGCAAAGTCGTTGACATACATCTATACGTTGATACCGGAAAAAAAGAGCAAGGACAGTTTGCCTTGGAGGCAATCAAAAGATCCATGGCCTGGGACGAAAAACGGTATGGCCGCGAATATGACCTGGACTTATTCATGGTGGTCTCATGCCATGACTTCAACTCTGGGGCAATGGAAAATAAAGGTTTGAACATCTTCAATAGCCGCTATGTCCTTGCCCACCCTTCCACTGCCACAGACCAAGACCTTCTCAATGTTGACAGTGTGATTGCTCACGAATACTGCCATAACTGGTCTGGCAACCGTGTCACATGCCGTGATTGGTTTCAACTCAGTTTAAAAGAAGGCCTCACAGTTTTTCGTGATCAAAACTATTCAATGGACCACATTGACCCGGTCACCTGCCGTATTGATGATGTGAACATCCTCAGAATTGCTCAATTTAGAGAAGATGCGGGGCCAATGAGCCACCCCGTAAGACCTGAAAAATATGAATCAATGAAAAATTTCTACACTGCCACTGTGTATAATAAAGGTGCCGAAGTCATTCGCATGCTCGAAACTCTTGTTGGGGTTGAGCAGTTCCGCCAAGCCCTTGACCTATACTTTGAGCGTTTTGATGGTCAAGCCGTGACTGTCGATGACTTACTCAGTGTTTTCTCTGAGAGCTGTGGAATAAACTTAGAACAATTTCGTTTATGGTACAGCCAATCCGGCACCCCACATTTAACCGTGCGCAGTGAATACAATGCAAAAGATAAAACCCTGGTATGCACACTGAGCCAACACACACCCAAAACAGCTGATCAAAATCAGAAACACCCCTTGCATATTCCCTGCAGACTGGGTTTTCTAGACTCTCATGGCGCTCCTTTGCCAGTGAAATTTTCTGGTACTGTTGCTACAAGTCATCTCATTTCCCTGACCCAAGAAACACACTCGTTCCCATTCACTGAAGTAACTGAAAACCCTGTTATCTCGGTGAATCAAGGATTCTCCTCACCGGTAAAAAGGGACATTGATACCCATGACTCTCTTTTCCTCTATCAGCATGATTTTGATGCATTCAACCGCTGGGATCATGGTCAGCATGTCATGGAGGATTTCATCATACAAGCGTATAATGAACGCCTGACAGAGGAAAAGTTAACTCTTCTCCGTGAGGGCTGTCGGTCTGTGTTAATCGACCCTCAGCTAAGCGCTATGCAAAAAGCACAGATGCTTAGTCTCCCTAGAGTGAGTATGCTGCTACAAAAAATCACCCAAGTGGACCCTGTGCGCCTTGAACAAAAATATGTCAAATTTGAAAAAGAGCTTATGAGCCCACTGGCTGATTTATTCAAGCAAACATATCACGAAGTCTATGCCCTCAGAGATGGCCTAAAGCCAGACAACATTGGTTACCGACGCCTTATGAATCTATGCCTGAAATACTTAGTGAACGCATCGACTCAATACGTCTCATTGGCTGAAAAACAATTTCATGAAAATCTTGATCAAATGACTTGCTTGATCGGTTCGCTCAATGCACTAAGCGCCCATAACATAGCTGAGCGCGAAAAACTCATGCAGCAATTCAAACATAAATTCAAACATGATGCTTTGATTATGGATAAATGGTTTGCTCTGTCTGCTATGCTTGAAAATGAAAATCCAGCGGATTATCTTCATCAATTGGAACAAGACAGTCTGTATCAACCAAACAACCCCAACTGCATTCGAGCGCTGTGGCTAACATTTGCCCATGCCAACATCAAAGGATTTCATGCCCCTGATGGAAGTGGCTACCAAGCTTTACAAGAGCTTGTCTCTTATTGGGACAATCGAAATCCCCAACTCGCCGCGCAGTTATGCCAGCCATTAATACATTGGGAAATGTATGCCCCTCATTGCAGTAAAAAAATGCTCACACAGCTTCATATTTTAGCAAGCAAAGCAAAATCAAAAAATATCAAAGAGTTAGTTGGCAAAGCAGTGCCTAAGACGAAGGCGTGAGTATTTTCTGCAGCAAATCGAGCCATTGCTTCACAACAACATCCCTGCCATAACGATTGATCATATCATCTCGACAGCTCTCACGCATACTGCGCGGACTTTCAGGCTCATCAATCACTTCCTGCATGGTTTTCGCCAAAAGCTTCGGTGACCGACGAGGGACCAATAGACCATTGACTCCTTCTTTTATGATTTCAGCAGGGCCCCCTGTATTTGATGCTATCACAAGCTTATTCCGGGCCATAGCCTCTAAGAGAACCAAACCAAATGTTTCAGAACGCGATGGCAGTAGCAACACATCAATTTGATCAAACCATTTGTCTTTATCTGTCACCCAAGAGGTGATTTCCAACTGGCTTAATCCGTAGCAAAACTTCAAAAAATAAAGCCATGGCCTAAGCAACCCATGGCCTGATATTCGCACCGTATACTCACCATTTAACAAACTAACTGCTTGACACAGCTCTGTTAAACCTTTTTTACGACGGAAAAAACCCAAAAAACCAAAAACAACTGGCCGTTTATATCTTGCTGTTTGGGCTCTTGGGCAATGCGCAAGCATATTTGGGATCACACACATTGACTGCTGAGAAAACTGCTTCACATGATTGGCCACGGCCTGTGATACAGCCACGAGCATATCAGCAGACTCAAGACCCTGGCGCTGATACCCATGAACAACAAGTATGATGCAGCAATGAGGCACAGCACGCCTCAATAACCAAGCATCAATCGGCTTATGCACAATAGCTACTTGACAATCTGCCGGCCAAATAGAACGAAGCTCCCTGATTGTCAGAGGCCAATAACGACTACGGACATGCATTCCTAAAGGAATAATGCATTCATCTCGATCACGGTGGTACTGATGAACTTTAGAGTTCTGACGCACGAATGGTATCGGCGTGAACCTACTAGCAGAGAGAACCTCGTGTAAGTCCATATACACTTGTTTGGGACCACCTAGCCCCCTCCCTGAAATCAAATGAGCTATACGTGTCATAGACCCACCTGCTCTGGCTTCATGACTAAATCAAAATCACTGAATCTTGCAGCGACAACGCTATCAGATGAAATCGGCAGTGGGCTAGCAAAGCGCACAGCGTCAATGCACGATTGATCAAACATGGAGTGACCAGATGATTGTGATACTGTCACAGACACAACCTGGCCAAGACCGTCTGCTTTCACCCTTAGTTTTACTTGCCAATCATGCACAACTTCCGGCAACTGCCAAAATGTCTGCACATGCTGACGCACCGTTTCCATCACTTCTTGCTGACGGAAATCAACTAATTCATCCCATTCTTTATGGATAGCCCATTGCTGTGCTTTCTTCCACTCTTGCTTCGAGACAAGCTGCTTTTTTTGTGGTTTTGCTACTTGTTTTATAACGCGAGGGGTTTTCTTGATGTGTTTCTTTTCCACCCTCTTTTTTGTTGCCAAGACCTGGGCAGGTTCCTGGGCTACTTTTTTGACAACAGCTGATTCAGGTTTTCTCACTGCGGCCCTGGCATGAGGGACAGCCTGAAGGCTTACCGTTAAGGATTGTAGCTTTGGTGGTTTTAACTGCTGTGAAAAGCTGCTCAGGCATAAAGAAAACACCAACACATGAACCACACTGCTCATGAAAGTGATTCGGTGGCTTGGTTGGCACTTAGCCCAGAATGCGCTGATCATAATCTACTACCATAGGGGCATGATCCGAAAAAAGAGGATCGGGATGAACTTGACAATGAAGTATAGACGATGCAAGAGAGGGCGTACACATTTGATAATCAATACGCCAGCCCACATTATTGCGCCGTGCCGCACCTCGAAAAGACCACCAGGTATAGATTTCCTGCTCAGGCATACAATACCGCAGAGTATCAACCCAGCCCTGTTCAAGCACTTCAGTGAGCCATTCTCTCTCTTGGGGCAGAAAGCCAGAGTTTTTCTGATTATTTCGCCAATTTTTAAGATCAATGTTCTGATGCGCAATATTCCAATCACCCGCAACAATCATTGATGTTTTATCAACGATAGCTGGTTTCAATAAAGACGCCATTAAACTATCCATCGCTTGGTATTTCACTTCTTGGCGCACATCACCCGAGGTCCCAGATGGCAAATACAATGAGACTACTTTCAAAGAACCAAATTGACAACATATGTAACGGCCTTCATCATCATACAAATCCTCGCCATACATTGTTTCTACTAGATCAGGTTTTATACGCGTATAAATTGCCACACCACTGTAACCTGGCTTCAATGCATCAACAAAATACAGCTCATATCCCGGAAGATGAAAAGGAGTTCTATCCAATTTTGATAATTGTGCCTTTGTCTCTTGCACACATAATATATCAACGTTCTGTTCTAAAAACCAAGGAAAGAAACCCTTCCTCTCACAAGAGCGGATACCATTCATGTTAAATGTCATTAAGCGCATGAAAAAACTCACATTGATTCTGCTATTATACGCAGTTCACCTTGCAAAGCAATCCACTAAAAAATGTTGACTTGTTTTTATGGCATTTATCTATTTGACAACAATATTACATAATAAAAAAGCAAGCGGAGCCAGACCCCACAAATCAAAAAGTACGTTGTTATTCTTTATACAGCTTCCATGAAAGCCGATATGAAATTCTTTGCAAGTCATCCCAAAACGGAGAACAAGCATCCCCCAAAAACCGAGCAAAAACAATAAGTGATCAATAATAATATGGTCCAGCCAATGAAGCAAGCTTCTCCCATTAAACTGAAGTATAGAAACACCGCACATAGATAAAACCATGACCATACTAGCCAAATAGACGCCTGCTCCCAGAAACACTGTTGTCTTTAAACGTGCTTGTCGATAAGAGCAGGTAAAATAATCGATGAGAACTTCTAAAGAGTGCCTGATCCTACTTGTTGCAGAAATAAATAACAAAATGAAAAATAAAAAATGCATAAAATGGCTCAAAGGCACCAGTCCTACTGCAGAGTGTACCGACCTAAATAACAAGCCCATCCCCGCATCCTTGGTGATGCCAAAATAAGCAGCAATTGGCAGCACAAACAAAACCGCTGCCACAGAAAAAAGGGTATTGAATGAGACTATGCGGCATGCGGCATGCAACATCGAAGCTTGACGGTCAGCTGTACTACCTAACATAACATATGCACCTGTGCCAAGACCAAGGGCAAAGCAAAGTTGACCCACTACGCTCACCAGCATCTTAATAGTCAGATGATTCAAACTTGCATGAAAAAAATGTGTGAATACGGCATTGCTGCTAT
This sequence comes from uncultured Gammaproteobacteria bacterium, assembly GCA_964568795.1. Classification (GTDB taxonomy): domain Bacteria; phylum Pseudomonadota; class Gammaproteobacteria; order Comchoanobacterales; family Comchoanobacteraceae; genus CAZMRQ01. The sequence continues at coordinate 12,900 of CAZMRQ010000037.1, forward strand.
GGAAATAGGAAAAATACACAATGAAAAATAAAAACAGGCATAACACCAACAGATGAATGTAACGAACAAAGGTTATCTCTTTAATAGAAGGTTTATTTTGCGCAACCAACAAGACCACTAATACAACCGTGCAGTTCAGCACCATCATTATATAAGGGTCTTGTATGAGATGATTGAAAAACAGTTTTGCCTGAGTCACATCCACTACAGGTGACGACACCACATAAAAAAGCAACCAACCAGTCACAACGGTGTACAGACCTAATAAACAAATAATAATTAATAAGTATATATAGACAAGAAAATCACAATGAATCAAAAAAGGCCAACGGCGGCACATCATCTCCCATGAAACCAATGAGTGGCTTTTACACAAACGACCAAGCACTAACACACTCATAACCATCGGCACACCAATAAAAAATGCACAGACTAAGTACATATACAAAAAGCCAACACCGTACTCAGCAACCAAGTAAGGCAATCGCCAAATTCCAGCCAAACCAACTGTACTGGCAGAAGACAGAAGAAACAAATTTTTTTCAGAAATTATGCGCCCATACACGTCGTATACAAACCTGTTTTAATATTAAAACTTACCATACTCTAAATAAAAATGCAATATATCGACTAAACCCTGTAATAGCAATTTACGAATGTCGCCTTATCCCCATAGCCTGTCAGGAATCTTTAACACTGATCAAGGCAGTCAGAACTGTTCTTAAGATCATACCAGCTGTCTAGCCAGTCAAGGGATAAAAATCTCAATGGACGGCAAAGGTCGGGTAACAGATAATGTAGCTATCGAGAGGTTCTGGAGAAGCGCCAGGTACAAAGATATACACTTAAGTGGCTATAAAACAATCCGTGAATTGAAGTCAGGTGTAAGAGATTATACCATGTTTTATAATGACAAGCGATTTCACCATATACTTGAATATCACACACCAATGGCCGTATACTTTAGACAGCATGAATGCAAGCTGTGACAAAGCAGCGTAGCTAAGGCATCAGTGTAGGAGTAGATATGTTTGACATGTGTCTTCAAAGCGTCGCCACCACAGTCATATTCGAAACATAGCATTTTATGGGTTTCTATACAGCCCCAAGGAATATTTGATAGTATAGAATGAACAGCGAGAATATATGTCACGAGATAACCGCAAATGGCAGCACACAACCATCAAAGACCTGATGATCAAGGACTTTAAGAAGCTGACTAAAAAATCACGTACTTTGCCAGATCATCACTGGATGCATATCTTTCGTCGCAACTTTGCTGACCCTGTAGATCACTTGGTCTCTGCCGTGCGCGATGGCTCCTACACACCTTCTTATCTCGAGCGTATGACTTTTGAGGATGAGACTATTGATTTTATCTCATACCACGACCGCTTGGTCCAAAAAGCTATCCTACATATCATCCGTCCTTCTTATGATCGCATCATTCCCCCGACTTGCTATCACCGCTACGGCCCTTCTGGGGTTAAAAAAGCCTTGGCTCATCTCAGAGATGATATGGACGCCAATGTCTATACCCACATCATTCGTCTGGATATCAAATCCTACTATGCCTCGATTGATCATCACATACTCATTGACCTTCTCAAGCAAGAATTCAATGACCCCAAACTCATCCATATGTTCACAGCATTTATCACCGCTTATATCCTCACCAACAAAGGCT
>CAZMRQ010000038.1:0-14252 GCA_964568795.1 uncultured Gammaproteobacteria bacterium
AAGGGCAAAGTGGAACCAATGTTCTATGCAAACGTAGAAACAAATAAATCCAAATTAGCAGGTGGTCAGGAATACTATGAGGATGCTGTTAAAGGGAAACTAAAGGAGGCTGTCAGTCTATTTTTGAGGTCCGTATTTGATATGCGACCAATGAAAGATATTGTTGCTAAAATTTTGTGGGAGGGGCTTGAGAATTTTAACCGATCTTGTGGTGTTGCACTTATGGATGAAACTGGAATAAAAAAATGTTTCGATACTGAGTGGGAAACGATGCACACAAAAGCACTGAATGATTTAGTATCCTCAAGGTATAGTAAATTGCCCTTATATACTCATAGCGCTAGTAGTCCTCCTGTGGCGGAGATATCCATTTTTTATGAGGATCAAAAGGAAATTAATTCGCAGAGAAAAGCTTATGACAAAAAGAGAGAATCGATTTCCCTGCAGTGCGATGCGCACTCTGATATGCATCAGATTCGGTTTCATCACCCAAGTGAGGATGAATGTATATTCAAATATCCAGCGTCATTTTTATTATTTAAAGGTCATGACTTTGAACAGTGTTTAAATCATAACACGGGTATGAAAGTGAACGATAGGATTATACAAAGGTTACATGATCCTGTCTCAGCAAAAAAGATATGCCTACCAGATGATACATTATCCCTGTTCACTAAGATCAGCAGTTCTTTGAGATCACAAGCTAGAGCGGTGTGGGAACCTCAGCGCCCGTCACCCTAAACTCGGTGACACATCACAATACATATGATCTAGAGATATGATTGAATGGACTGTCAGGTGTGTTTTGGGCAGGCTAATAGAGACTGTGTAGGGTCCAGACAAGACAACTATGCTCACACATAGGCTCGGACACAAGTGCACAGAAACGTGTGCCTGTATTGGACGCCACGGATGCAGGATTATCACAGGGTGCTGAACCAAGTGCCTCTAGGGTGTTGTTCATGTGAGATTAAAACACTGCTCGATAGCAGGCAGTTGGTTTTTCCCAATGAGATGGGGTATTTCTAAGCATACATGTTGAATATGAGTGCGTATGTGTGGGTGTTGCCACCAATCAAGGATGGCAGTAGCTAAATGCCAAGGCGTGTTTCTCTCATAGTGGAATTCAGGAAAAATTTCTTTATTCATGATTATGTTGGGAAGTGACCAAAAGGGTGTTTTGATCAGGTGTTTTCCAAGCAGAGCATTCAGTCCTGATAACCGATAAGAGACGACAGTGGGGATTTGCATTAATGCACATTCTAATGTGACTGTGCCCGCTGTGGCAAGAGCCAGGTGACTTGGCTGGCAATCATTTAGACCGTCACGGAGAATGCATTGAAATGGCAGGTCGCCTGGATGCCAGTCTTTCCATAGTGGGTGTTCAGCGTTGTGTCGCACCATTTGGACAACCAACGGTACTTTTTTGGCGATGATTCGGCAAGCTTCAAGGAAAGTACTGCGCTGCATTTTAATTTCATCATGACGGCTGCCAGGCAAGCAGAGCAGATGTAAGCAGCTATTTGAAGCAGGGCTTCTTTTTGTTAGGTGAGCTTTATCAAGCAAAGGGTGGCGAACATGCTTGACTTGGCAGCCGCGATGTTGGAAGTAGTCGCACTCAAATTGATACAGGACCCAAAGTTCATCGACATAGCGACGCAACAGTTTGATGCGTGATTCATGCCAAGCCCATACTTGTGGCGGTATCCAGTAAATCACATGATGCCCATTTTTTTTGAGCATGGGTAAAAGGCGAAGGTTGAACCCAGGGGCGTCTATTAACAAAATAGTTTGTTTAGGACCTTGAGCTAATTTTTTTATTTTTCTGTATAATTTAACAGTTTCTACTATGTTTTTTAATGCAGCAGTTAAGCCAAAAGTGGCCAAAGGAGATTGGTCAAGAAGTGTTGGCCGAATATGGCGCATGAGTGGCCCACCGATCCCGGTGATCTGCCAATTATTAGGGCATTTTTTGAGTAAATCAGCTCCATAAACATCACTTGAAGGGTCCCCTGAAATAATCATAATCCTATGCATTGCTATCTCCATCTAGCCATCGAACAACATCTTGGGAGTGTCTAATGATTGTGTACTGGTTTTTTGGGGAAGGTTCAATAGGGCTATGAATAAGGAGGCCATCTATGCCGATCCGGCAAGCAAAATCCATGTCTGATAGCTGATCGCCTATCATAAGTTGGTTGGCAAGAGGGATCTGGGTGTATTGTGAAGGCAGTTGCTGATATTGGCTAAGAGAAGGCTTGGGCTCTTTTCCCTGATTAACTCCGCTGATGCAGTTAAAGTATTTGGCTATATGAGCTTTATCAAACAAGTCCTTTGCATAATCTTGCAAGTAGTTGGTGATGACAAGGTGGTTGATATGTTGATGGGATATGATCCAGTCAAGCAGAACCATATCAAAGCCAAATTTTTTTGCTGGAAGTGAGCTGGCCTGATGGTTGGGATAGACAAGGGTGTCTTGGATGTCCCAAATGATTGTGTGGTACTGTGTTTTTATAGACATATGATGAATATAGCATGCGCACTGATGGATTCCAAGTATCATGAACAGTTGTAGCAATCACAATGTTGTGAAGTTGATTGCATTTTCAGTTGGGCTTTCATACATTATTAGTAGGAAGTGACTTAGAGAGAAATATGAGACATACAGGTGAAAGGGCATGGGTATTGGGCCATCGAGGATTAACAGGGGCCCAGGATCCTGAAAATAGTCTAGCTGCTATTGAGAAGGCATCAGAGTATGGGTTTGATGGTGTTGAGGTGGATGTGCAAATAACAAAAGACAAAAAGTTGATTTTATGGCACAACGAACTGCTTGGTGGCAGACCTGTACATGAGTGGACATTGGCTGAGTGTCAGGAAAAAGTAAGATACCCTCTTGCAACCATGGCATCCGTGCTGTCTTCTGTTAAAAGCCTTGGCTTGTTTTTGATGTGTGAGTTGAAAGTATATGAAGACACAGTGTATACAGACTTGTGTCACTATCTTCGTGAAATGTTCAGTCAGAATATGCCCGATGAATCGATGCTGTTGTTTTCAAGCTTTCATTTGAAAGCTGTTGAGTATATGCACCAAGTTTTTCCAAATATCCCGTGTGCATTGGCTACTAAGAAAAAAGTCGTGCCAGCGTCTCAAGTTTCTTTTGCTGCAATTGTGCATCCAGTAGATATCCCTGCAGGGTTTTTTAAAGGCTATAAGAGCATATTGTATGGGATAAAAAGATCCTCAGATCCATTTGTTCATCAGAGTAATGAGAATGTATTTGCAGCGGTAGTCGATGGTCGGTAGCTATAAGACCAAAGGGCTAAGATTATAAGATTTTTTGACAATGAGTGCACTGAGCAGGCTTGAGAGTGATGCAGCAATGTAGTAGCCCAAAATTGTTCCCATGGCACCAAGCAGTGATGTAAATAGGATAATTAAGACAGTTCCCAACACTATAGTGAACACTAAAAGCAATTTGTACTTCCTTTGATCATTGCTTAAGCTGAGAGTGGTCAGTGCTGTTTCAAGATATGCATCAGCGGTTGCCATGATGACGTATAGATACAGTGTGTTAACTAAGTCGACATACTGTGTTCCAAAAACCCCAAGGATTTGTTTGCCAAAGAAAAAGACAACTAGAAATATAAGAACACCGGATAAGATGATTGAGCGATTGCATTTTTTACATTCTGTTTTGTATTTTTTCATTGAGTCTGCTATGCCGTTCAAAGCAGAGGGAATAAACGTCATTAAATGTTTGCTCAGTACATTTTGAATGGTCCAAATAATCCCGCCAATGGTTAATACAACCATCACCCGAGCAATAACAGTCGAATCAAAGAATAATTTGAGTACAATTATCTCAAAGCTAATCGCGAAAATAAAGACAACTTCAGATGACCAATAGGCGGCACTTTTATTCTTCCAGTCACTAAGGTGTTCTGTGGATGGATCTACTGTATAGATTTGTTCAGAGAATACTTTTTTAGAGAACAAATAAGCTATTATGCAAGATGAGAGGTAGGAGAGGGCCATAGCAGCAATGGCATGGTATATAGTTAAGTGTCCTTTGGTGAAAATATGCATCAGGTAAAAGACAGCAATAAAAAAAGTAGGAAAAGCGACAAAGGTAGGAGCCATAGCTTTGAGGTCATAGCCAAAAGCTTGGAGATAAGCCATTTGTAAAGTGAGATAAGCGTAGAACGGAATAATAATAAATGAGATATAAACAGGTTCATAGGAATTATATATTTTATTATGGAAAAACAAGCATAGACAGAGGAGGGCCGTGATTCCCACACATATTAGTGCAGCAGTTTTAATTTTTTTCTCTGTCCATTTGAGTAAACCGTGTGTGTGATGCGGTGTTTTATTTTGTGTGTAATCAGAGCCGAAGTGGATGAAGTTTGAGTCTAGTCCGAGTAATATGACAGTTGATAGCAATAATGAAAATTGCAGGATAAGACTGTATTCACCATAGTTGTGAGTAGATAAATTGTTGGAAAGGACTGAGTTGAGAAGAAAGTTAACAAAATAAGAACCTCCTATCACAAAAATCAACTGCATACTTGCAGGAATGACTAAGTTGTGACGTTTCCCTGACAAGCCGTGGTGAGCAATATTTTTATGCTTCATGATTACTGATCCTTGTAATATTAAGATATAACTAGTTATATTGTATCAATATGATCATAAATAAACAAGGCCTAAGTATGTTATTTAAGGCATCCTTCAAAGACGAATGTTGCAGGACCTGTTTGCCAGACGCCTGTATGGGTGATAGTGATGTCGAGATGACCATGAGTGAATTTGACCCGATTCGATTTTTTTTGTGAGAGGAATTGATGTGCAATAATAACCGCAGCACAAGCAGCGCTGCCACAAGCTTCTGTCTTGCCTACACCACGTTCATGTGTTTCAAGTTCTAGTTGTGTGGGGCTTACTTTCATAAAGCTGACGTTGATTCCCTCAGGAAAAAAGCCACTTTGTTGGATGTCTTTGGCAAGATTTTCTCTATTCATGTTTTCATCAGGCCAAAGACAAATAGCATGAGGGTTGCCGATGTGGACAATGCCTACACTGCAGGTGTGTGGCAGGTGGATCGTTACCATGCCAGTGATGTCAAGTGTTGTTGGAATAGTCGTTTGTGAAAAGGAAGGTTGACCCATATTGATTGATGGGCCATTAGGTTGCATGATGCCGTGATAGGTGTATTTGCCAACTATAATTTCTGCATTGGATAATCCATAGTTCTGGGCAAGATAAGCCATCAAACAGCGTAAGCCATTGCCACACTGATACACTTGCTGTCCATCGGCATTGTATATGCGAGTAGATACTTTCTCCCCAGTGATATTCGTGATATATAAACATTGATCAAAGCCAATTCCCAGATAGCGGTGGCTCAATGATTGGATAGCATGGCTATCTATATCCTGATCTTGATCGATGATTAGAATATCGTTGCCAAGACCATGCATTTTAGTAAATTTCATAGATGTTTGCCTGAAGTGCTGATTCTTAAATATTAGGATGTCCTGTCAATGACGGACTGTCAATCTATTTTAGCTTGAAGATTTTTGTTTCATGGTCATTTCAAAATTTGTGAATTGATTGATTTTTTCTAGCCAGTCTGGGTTTGGATCGATCCAAGACTTTTTTGACCAACTAATCGTTTTGTCGGGGAAAGCAATAGTGACACAGAGGGTGCTTTTTCCATTGGTCATCTTACGTAGCAATTCGGTAATCTCGGGGCTTTCTTTTAAGGCATGATAGTGCAATTGAATATGGATGTCGGGGGGGTAGCGCTGCAGGTAGGATGACAAAGGTATCAGCTGCTGGCAACTGATACGTTTTTGTCCTTGGGACAGTGTTCTGATCTGCAATTGCACGAGCATAATGCTGGTTTCATCAAGAAGAGGAAGTGAACGTTGGTATACTTCAGCAAACAAAGCAATTTCAGTACGCCCCTTGTGATCTTCGAGGGTGAGGATAGCGCCGCGTTGGCCTGATCTGGTCGTGATTTTACGTACTTGGTGCAGCACCCCTACCACCCAGCTTCCTTGTTGCCAGGACTGTTTTTGTTGGCTGCTGTGAATGTTAAGTGCGTTGAGAAAAGGCATTAAGGGTGTTATGGGGTGTTGAGTCATATACCAGCCAAGAACCTGTCTTTCATAAGTGAGGGCTTCGTGCAGTGACCAGGGCATATTGACTTGCCAATTATGGCAGGTCGCCGTTGTTTGAAATAAATCCTGTTGGTGTTGGTGTTTGAGCCAATGTTCATATTCAGCAAAAACACGTTCTATGGAAGCAAAGAGAATGCCCCGATTAATGTTCCAATCATCGCATGCACCTGCTTTGATGAGGACTTCCAATGACTTCTTATTGCATTTATGTGGGTGCATGCGTTGTAAGAAAGATACAGGGTCTTTGAAGGGCCCTTGTTTGGCCTCATTATAAATTGTGCTGGCCAATCCTGTGCCAATGCCCTTAATAGCCGCTAGGCCGTAGCGAATATTTCCAGGTTCTTCAATTGTGAAAAAGGCATGACTGGCATTGATGGATGGTGGCAGCAATGACAAATTCATGCGTTTGGTTTCTTCAATGAAAAGGACTAATTTGTCGGTGTTGTCCATATCTGATGATAGGACTGCGGCCATGAATGCATCAGGGTAGTGGGCTTTAAGCCATCCTGTTTGGTATGAGATAAGGGCATAGGCTGCAGAATGCGACTTATTAAATCCATAGCCAGCAAATTTTTCGATGAGATCAAAGAGATTGTTCGCTATGTCTTCGTTGATTTCTTTGGCGGTAGCTCCTTTGATAAATGTTTTTCGTTGAGCAGCCATTTCTTCGGGTTTCTTTTTGCCCATGGCTCTTCGTAGGAGATCTGCACCCCCCAAGCTATAACCAGCCAGAGTTTGTGCTATTTGCATGACCTGTTCTTGGTATAGAATAACCCCGTAAGTAGGTTGAAGTATATTGGCAACAGAGGGGTGTTGATAAACAACTTCAGACAGCCCATGTTTGCGGCTGATAAAATCATCCACCATTCCCGATTGCAGTGGCCCGGGTCTATAGAGAGCGACAAGGGCAATAACATCTTCAAAATGATCTGGCTTAAGACGTCGCAGAAGATCTTGCATGCCAGTTGATTCAAGCTGGAATAATCCAGTGCTGTAACCGCTGGATAATAGGCTGTACACTTCTTTGTCATCCAATGGGATCTGCTGAATATCAATATCATGGCCTTGCTGACGTGCATTATCTATAGCCCATTGGATAATGGTCAATGTGCGCAAGCCAAGAAAGTCAAACTTAACTAAGCCTATTTTTTCAATATCATCTTTATCAAACTGGCTAACGACATGATGTTCTTGTTGATCTGCGTATAATGCTGTGAATTCAGTTAATGGTTTGGGAGCGATCACAACCCCACCAGCATGACGGCCAACGTTACGGACTATTCCTTCGAGCTTTCGGCTCATATCAACCAGGCCCTGAACCAAATTATCTTCTTGATACTTTTTCAGCAAGGCAGGTTCATCACGCAGTGCTTTTTCGATAGTCATGCCAAGTTCAAACGGAATTAGTTTTGCTATTTGGTCAACAAACCCATAAGGATGGCCAAGCACCCGGCCGACATCGCGAATAACACCTTTGGCAGCCATAGTGCCATAAGTGATGATTTGACTGACACTGTCTTGACCATACTCTTGGCTAACGTACTCAATGACTTCATCGCGTCGATTCATGCAGAAGTCAATATCAAAGTCAGGCATGGATACCCGTTCTGGATTAAGGAATCTTTCAAACAGAAGGCCATAAGTCATAGGGTTTAAATCAGTGATGCCAAGTGCATAAGCGACCAGAGATCCAGCACCTGAGCCTCGTCCAGGCCCAACAGGGATTTTTTGTTTTTTAGACCAACTGATAAAGTCGGCGACAATGAGGAAGTAGTCGGGGAACCCCATGTCATTGATGGTGTTTATTTCAAGGTTCAGCCGTTGATGGTAAGAAGGGTGCTCATCTTCAAGGATGTTTTCTTGTTGCAAGCGTTTATCGAGCCCTTGGTGCGAGAGGGTATGGAGGTGGTTGGCTGAGCTTTGATCTTTCAGTGTGGTCAAACGCGGGAGGTGATAGGTTCCTATGTCTAAGCTGACATGGCATGCTTCAGCCAATACTTCGCTATTTGTGAGAGCGGTCGGCATGTGTTTGAATATTTCTTGCATTTTCTCATGGTTGAGCCAGTATTCATCAGGCGTTCGTACCGTCCTTTGTGGGTCTTGCAGTATCACGCCATCATGGATAGCAACACGTGCTTCATGGGCTTCATAGTCAGTGGCATTGAGATAGTAGGTGGGTCTGCAGCCTAGGAGAGGGACTTGACAGGCATTGGCTTTTTTAATCCACTGGTAGATAGGGTGTATCATTGTATTGGGTGGGCAGCCGTGAGTGACCATATAAAAGCGCGTATGAAAGAGATCTTTTGACCAGGAAATAATTTTGCTTAGAGCATCATCATCAATGGGGTTATCGGGAAGCAGTGCCCAGACTAGACCGTGTGTGTTTTCTTTTTTTAGAGAGGAGGCATCCACGCAGGGCCTTAGGTTATTTGGTCGAAGGTAAATGTGGCTAAGGTGTTGGAGCAAAGATTGATAGCCTTGGTTGTTTAGACAATAGAGTAGACCATCGACATAATGTTTTTGGAATTTTAGAGTAATTCGGGCAGCACAGATCGGTTTAATCTTATTTTTTGTGGCTGTTTGATAAAACTTAACCCAAGCAAAAATGTTTTGGTAATCGGTTAGAGCACAGGCATGTATGTTATCTGCAACACAGCGATCAACAACATCTTTAATACGGCAGATGCCATAGCGCAATGAGTATTCAGAGTATACTTCTAGATGGTTGAGCATGCCATCTCTCGTATAGGTGAAAAGCTATAGCGGTGCTGTGAGCATGGCCCATGAGCTGTGATAGCATGGCGGTGTTGTGCTGTGCCATACCCTTTGTGTTGATCAAAGCCATACTCTGGGTATAAACGAGCAATAAACGCCATCAGTGCATCACGGTATACTTTTGCCACAATTGATGCAGCTTGAATTACAGGGATTGTTTGATCGCCTTTGATGACAGCTTCTTGAGGGATGGGACTATTGAGGGTGTCACGTCCGTCGATGAGTGCTTTTGTGACAGGGATTTGGATGAGGTGCAAAGCTCTTTGCATAGCGAGCAGTGTGGCTTGTCTAATATTAATCCGATCAATCTCTTTGGCTGAGGCTATACCAATTGCCCAGTGGTGGCATTGACATATATGCTTGAATGAACTCACGCGCTGTTGTGGTGTTAATGATTTAGAGTCAGCAAGCAAGCAGAGGGGTTTTTCCTGAAAAACAACAGCAGAAGCAACAACAGGTCCAGCCAGAGGTCCTCGTCCGGCCTCATCAATGCCTGCGATTTGAGAAAAATAGTGTTGCAAGAGAAAACCACCGTGTTATTTCAGCTAACATCATAGCATATGCATCCTATATTGACTATGGTCAATGTGTGTTGAATGACGTGGTTTATCGAAGTGAAAGAAGTTGGACAGCGCTTGTACCTATTGGGCGACTCTGTCATTTGTGGGCATTAAAAGTGTGTGTCAAGAAAAACAAGCATTGTCCTTGACTTGTGCTCAGAGGATACGGCACACTGCTTTGCACATCCACATTAGCCCCAGCATCTTGAAGCATCTTCACTGTCTCTTTGCGTCTTTCTTCGGCTGCCCGGACCAGTTGTTCTTTTTTTGTCAGCAGCACGAGCAGCCCTTATCACGATTTTTATTTCAGCTACAGCCGTTGTTGTTTTATGTGTCTCTGTCTTCTGAAAAACACCAAAAGCACTCCTCACAATAGCTACTATAAAGGCATCAGTCTACCCAAGTGGATGCCACTCGGTGAAGAAAATCCATTGGGCAACTACGCTATTCGTTTGTCTTGCACAAGTTACCTCATCCACGGGACCAATGACCCCGCTGGCATCAGACTTAGAGGATGCTTCTTGCCATCAGTGGTGCCGGTGGGAGTGATAATCTGTGGGAAAAACAGCACTGAGTGGAGGTGCTGACGGGCTAAGCCCGCTGTATGTATGACTATCTGGATTGAATGGAGGCGGTGCCACTCTAAAACTTGACAGACGATTACTGAGAGTGATCTCAAAATCTATTAAATCTTGTGTTTTGTTTGAGTGCTTAGATATCGCGTTCTGGCATTTGGCTCGATTCAACCATTTATCACCATATTCTCTCGGCATAGCCCAGTTTATTGCAGATGTCAGACCAGAGAAAAATACGCCTGTGACACCAAATGTGATCACCATATGACACAGCAGAGATAACATTGAATACACAGTGATGAGTGGCGTGAACAAAAACACCATGCCTATCAAACCCGTGAGCGCTATCACAGTACCCGATCTGCGGCTCTTATTGGGCTCAATCTCATGGGACTTAACTAGCTTCTGCCATGATGCTTGGATGGGTTTTACGAGAAGTGCTGAAGCGACTAACCCAGCAGACAACATAAACGCGAGCATGATTGGGCTCAAGTGATCGTCTTCTTTGTTTTTAGATTTCTCTTTGCTAGATTTCCCTGAGTCACTTGTATTTATATGAATGTTTGTCGATTGGTCACTAAAGAGCGCATAAGTATTTTGTTGATAATTCCAAGGCCAAGCCAAATACGAACACGTGGAGCGAGTGGTATGGGGTTGTGTGGCATGTTCTTTAAACTGAATACAATCAAGCATGTATCGAGCTTCTGGTTCTGAATAATTCATATCTGTAACCTTTTTTTTTCGAGAGTCTAACATATTATTATTAAAGAAAAATGAAATGTTTGTCAATAACTTGATTGGTGTGCAACTCACATTGATGCAGTTCATTGAGATGCCATACAGCCACAAGCCAGATAAAAGCACAATCAACACCATCAGGTAAGGTGCGGTATCAGCCTGATAGCTGGCAGTGAGAATCAGCAAGGTTGCTTGAGACCACCACTGGATTCACCTAAACGGCCACCAATCAACACCCTCATCATAGTTTGTGGGGCTATCACAGCGACATCTTTGGCCAGATACTTTCGCATAGATTCGAAATCGGGTGATTAGTAAGATATAACGAAGTTCGCATCATTGCCGCAAAATGGAAATCATTTCATGCCGTTGTAGTTCTGCGAGTGAGTATAACGTAGCATAGAATATTGAGTCAATTTCTAGTCTCGCCCAACAGCTGATGTGCTTCAAAATATTGCAGAAAAAGCATCATGACACCACTACGGGACACTACTTCAGGCCAATTGAGCACAACCACATGTTTAAGAGCTCACCAACGCCCGGCATTTCTCAATTGAATCATCCCTGTATTTAATAAGAATTCTTTGATCATGGCGAACACTAGTATAACAGGTGTTATACCCATACACTGCCTCTTCCCCACGCGAAACCCTGCCGTGATTTACCAGACAATCACACACCCCACCGAAACCATTGTTGACGAAAGTAGCATTTTGAGCAAATTAACCAGTGATTTCCATTTAGGTGATGTGCCGTCCAGTAAAATCAAGAAAACCGTTTTCTTCACCCCCACACAATTTTATGATAAATTCTGTGGTAAACCTAATTGAGCCAGATCTACTTTAAAGTAATTTGCCTTATTGCCAGGCCCTTCAACCTCCTGATTATAATGGCTATCAGCATAAAAGTCATAAGCATCATTCAATTCATTGAGCTGAAATGAATGATCAGAACGAGCGATGGCATTGAAATTAGAATTTTTAAGATGCGCATTGATAGCAATGCCATTTTCATTCATGCCCACTTTAACTGGGACTATGAGCGCTCCGAAAATTAGGACGCAAGAAGTCATTGACTTTATCTAGAATGCTAGGCTCTCCATCTTTTTTACCATCTGTGTATATATACTTTCTTCCTTCTACTGTTTTAGTCAGATCCTCGGGTGTAACCTCTCTCGATCCATCTACACCTAACAAATTGAGCACGTTTGTGACATTGGTTTCTTTCTGTGTAGGATTTGTGGTTTCAAGTGCATCGTTTAATGCACTAGTAATAACAGTTTGACGAATAGCTGTCATACTCTCTGCCTCTAGATTTTTTTGTGTATCATCGGTAGATCCGCCTATCTCCGCTATCTTGTCCTTTATCGCTTCGATGGCTTGTTCCAGTGAGTTAGAAGTTAATGGAATACCACCTTCTTTGCTCAACTCCAACAAATCCGACACAGCCGGATGTTGACCTTCTTGAGGGTTTTTTATTGCCAGCATCAATAGCGTGTCATTAACCAGCCAGCCAGTGGACATCAATTCTTTGATGTCTGACTTCCTTAGTAGAGTACCGGCCATATGTATATATCTTTGTAATGATGTAGCGCTGAGCTTGTCTTCTCTCATGATCGCAGACAGAGTCTTCCCTATTAAGGGGGTTACTTCATCAGCGAAATGAGCTCCTGTACTATTAATGTAAAGAAACTTAGCAGCCCATTCAAAACCTTTGTCTCTGTGCCAAGTGTCATACTGCTTCTTCCATTTATCCCATCTATACAATAACTTGCCCAGATTTTTGAATCGTTCTTCTAACATCGGTAATTTCACGTTGCTAACTAATTCTAAGGCAGGTTCTTTATTTTTACTCAGAAGCTTACGGTAGGCATCGATTTCTTCCAAGAAATGTTCTGCTGTTGGGGTGTCTTTTTCTATGATGTGTCTCTCCAAAGCTGCAACTATCTCTGTGTGTCCATTTTCGATTGCTCTCATCAGTGGTGTCTTGTCTTTTGTATCCTTGGCCTTCACATCAGCACCCTTCTTTAACAGTCTGACCACTTCATCGGTGTGTCCCTCATTTGCAGCTCTTATCAGTGCATTTGAATCTTCGGTATTCACCGGAGCTTTAGCTATCTTCTCTATAGGCCCTTTTGCACTTTGCATTAACAGTGCTCGCATACCATGCTCATTAGTTGCTAACATCAGTGCTGTCTCGCCTTTCTTATTTTTCTCATCCACCTTTATCCCAGATGTCTTAAGCAGCAATTTCGCTACCGTGTAGCGTCGATTCTCGACTGCCAACATCAGTGGTGTCGTGCCTTTTTTATCCTTGGCATTCACATCTGCACCCTTGTCTATCAGAGCTTTCACTACAAGGGGGTTTCCTGTCTTAACTGCCATCATCAGTGCTGTCTCTTCACTTGAATTACAGGCATTCACATTGGCACCTTTCTTCAACAGTTCCTTCACTACCTCGGTGTGTCCATCTTCGGCTGCTTCTATCAGTTCTTTATTTAGTGATTCTGGTGATTCGGGCATTGTTTGCTCAATTATTGTTTTTATATACTTTTATTTTATTATATTATAGTTAAATTAAAATTATATAAAATATAATGTTTATTTCTATTTCCGACTCTTCATCTGCCTTTAACGGCAACTAAGCTAGGTGTTTTTTCTTATAAAGCGCCTTTAAGCAATCTAACTCATTTTTTCGACCAATAAATGCCTGTGTTGCTATCATAACCTCTTATGCGCTTTTCCCTATTTTTTGAAATAATGAGACGAAATAAAAGTCAATATAAGTTGCTCAAAATGCAGCTAATCTTTCGGGTGGTGAGAAGGCACGCGTATCGTTAAGCTTGATCGCGGCTAAAACGCCACAGCTGCTAATTTTAGATGAAATTACCAATAATCTTGATCTAGGCACTAAGGATCACGTAATCCAGGTTTTAAAAGAATACCCAGGTGCAATGATTGCCGTCTCCCATGAGAAAGATTTTTTACAAGCCATAGATGTGGGTCATACTTATACAATTATTGATGGATACGATGATTGTATAAAGTGGTTAAATTGGCCAGATCAATTACCAACAATTGAAGATGTTGAAATAGATTGTCGCAAACATTATGGAGAGTTTATTACAAGAGAATTCATAAGATATTTCATCATTGAGAAAGATAGTCAGAGATATGTCACTGACACTGTCAACGTTTGTCTCTCAGATGGTGTGATGGCAGCATGCATTTATTTTGTCGGCAGTCTAGGCTGGGAGCATGTCACCAAGTGCACGGACATCAATCATGTTGAGAATGGTCAAATTGTTTGATCAAAATCAAGAAACAGGGTAAGAAGATGTACTGTTTAGATAGGGGCAGTCCAATCCGTATTAGAACTCTATTCTGTGAACTTCTATAAGGTTTTGTCACTAAAAG